>JBJFHS010000200.1:0-2893 GCA_051893885.1 Eubacteriales bacterium | reverse complement strand
TGCCTTTGCCGTTTCCTCTAAAGTGGAGACCGTGCAGCGGCAGATTTTTTCGTCTTCCCACGACGCCTTGTAAACTATGGCAGCGGGTGTGTCGGGCGAATATCCGCCTTCAATGAGCTCTTCTGACACCTTTGAAAGGAGAGAAGTGCTCAGAAACAACACCATCGTCGCCCCATGAGATGCCAGTGAGCGCAGGTTTTCCGACTCCGGAACAACGGTCTTTCCCGATGCGCGCGTGATTATGACGGTCTGTGAAACATCTGGGAGAGTGTATTCGGTTTTAAGAGCCGCCGCAGCACCCGAAAAAGCGCTGACTCCGGGCGTTACATCGTAGTCTATACCGCGCAGATCGAACTCTCTCATCTGTTCGCCTATCGCACCGTAGAGGGAAGGGTCGCCTGAGTGAAGACGCGCGGTGGTTTTGCCATTTTCTTCCGCGGAAACAATGACAGAGAGCACTTCTTCGAGAGTCATTTTCGCGCTGTCGTAAATTTCACAGCCCTCTTTCGCGTATTTCAGCAGCTCGGCGTTTACAAGAGAACCCGCGTATATTATGACGTCAGCCTCTTCCAGAAGACGTTTTCCGCGCAGCGTAATCAAATCCGGAGCTCCGCAGCCTGCTCCAATAAAATGTACCATATTTATTATTCCTTTCCGTATTCGCTTTGGATCTGCTTTAACAGAACGTCTGCCCCCTCTGTTTTGCCGAGAATTCCGTACACATTTGAAAAAGTCAGCGCGCCGGTTTTCATTATTCCGACAGGGCGGTGGCTCAGCTGAAAATTCATGCGCTCCATTACGCTCTCCATTACAGCCTGCCTCAGTCCCGCACCGTCGAGAAGCGAGAGCATATCGTCCGTCATCGCGCTGTCCATAATGCTCCTGATAACCCCGGCAGACGCTCCGCACATACCAGCGTGAGAGGCAAAAATTTCCATCCGGCAGTCTCCGTAGCGTGAATGTGTGTTGAACATACCGCCGGCTAATTTTATCAGCTTTCCGATGTGTCCTATCAGCAGCGCACCCTCAAAACCGAATTCCGCGGCGAGAGAAAAGGCGTCTCCGATAAAATTTGAGGTGGTGACGGCAATTTCGGGGTTGATTCCGAACTCGTTTTTGATAAAATCCGCGCCGTAGTTTCCGGGGGTCAGCAGCACGAACCGATGCCCCGCCGCATATCTCATCGACAGCTCGGTCCGTATTGTTTCCACAACCGCTTCGTCACTCATCGGCTCGACTATGCCCGTTGTGCCGAGGATTGATATCCCGCCTGTGATTCCAAGCCGCGGATTGAAGGTCTTTTTCGCAATCTCAACTCCCTCCGGAGCGGATATAATCACTTTAAGCCCACCTGTGTATCCGTAATCCTCGCATACCGAGCGGAGTTCTTCCGTTATCATCCTGCGCGGAGTCGAGTTTATCGCGGCATTACCGATTGGCTGATCGAGCCCCGGCTTTGTCACCCGACCGATTCCGACTCCGCCGTCTATGGTGATTTCATGCGGCACATCGGTTTTTTCGACACGCGAGTACACTGTCATGCCGTTTGTCACATCCGGGTCGTCTCCGCTGTCCTTGACTATGCCGCACGAGACATATCCGCCGCCGCGTTCGATGTCTTTTACTTCGAGCTTCAGCTCAATTCCGCGCGGAGTGGTGAGATACACACTTTCGATAGGTTTCCCACCGAGCAGCATTATCGCACAGGCCTTTGAAGCCGCCGCAGCACAGGAGCCGGTTGTATATCCGCAGCGCAGTTTTTTGCCGTCTTTAGTGATAAAGCTGTCCATCACCGTGTGAGCTGGTACATGAGCGCGTTTACAATCGCAGCAGCTACGTTTGAACCGCCTTTTCTTCCGCGTGCGACAATATACGGCACTCCTGCATCCATGATTGCGTCCTTGGCCTCTAAAATATTGACAAATCCGACCGGCACACCGATGACAAGCTCCGGCCTGATTTTGCCCCCGTCAATCATTTCTCTGAGGCAGAGCAGTGCGGTTGGCGCGTTTCCGATGGCGAAAATTACCGGTTTTTCCAGCTTTGAGGCTTTTTCCATTGAAACCACAGCACGTGTTGAGCCGCGTTTTTTAGCTTCCTCAGCAACATCGGCGTCGCTCATGAAGCAGTGGATTTCGCATCCCAACTTTGCCGCCGCAGCCTTGTTTATGCCTGACTTTGCCATCTGCGTGTCGGTAACAATGTCACATCCGCGTCTGAGAGCGTCGAGAGCCTTTGCGACAGCTCCGTCTGAAAACGCGAGATTCACAGCGTAATCAAAATCTGCGGTGCAGTGGATCACGCGCTTTACCACAGCCTTGTTCTCCGGCGGAATTTCAACTTTAAGCTCGCTTTCGATTATTTCCATGCTCCGCTGTTCAATAGCGTTCGGGTCATTGATAATCATAAATTTACCTTATTTTCCTTTTTTATTTTGAATTCAAGACATTTTTTATAGTACGCTTCGGCTGACGGCAGATTTGCGTACAAATAAAGGTGGGGATATCCCGCGTAAAGAGTGTCGGTAGAAACAACGCATTCCCAGCTCTTTCCGTTCGCTTTTTCGGCGGTATAGGTGTCTCCGTTGTCCGTGCTGTCGTAATAATGAAATTCATGTGCGCACAGCGTTGTTCCGGCAGGCCCGAGCAGGTTTTCTTTATGCGCACTCAGCCGTACATATCCGAACCTGACCAGCTTACCGGTGTTGCAGCTTTCATGTGGAAGTACGCCGCACATCGAAAAGCCGTTCAGTTTTTTCCCGAGATACTGGAATCCACCGCACTCCGCAATAGTCGGCATCCCGCTCAGAACCGCGCTTTTTACGCTTGAGGCAGAGTTCGTGTTTTCCTGTAAAATTTCGGCGTAAAGCTCGGGATATCCGCCTCCGAGGAGA
>JBJFHS010000199.1:0-11448 GCA_051893885.1 Eubacteriales bacterium | reverse complement strand
TTTCATTCCAGTATTCCTTTCGTATCGATTGATTTTGATTACTGCGCCGTTTTCAAATACGGAAAGAGCATTTTCCAGTCAGCCTTACGCTCTTTCAAGGTATTCGGAGGTACGTGTGTCGATTCTGATTTTGTCGCCTGTATTGATGAACAGCGGAACTCTGATGGTAGCGCCGGTCTCAACCGTAGCTGTTTTGGAAGCGCCTGTAGCTGTGTCTCCTCTTACGCCGGGCTCGCAGTCTGTGATTTCGAGCTCAACGAACATCGGAGGCTCAACTGCAAAGGGCTTTTCCTGATAGGAGTGAATCTTGCAGATCATTTCTTCCTTTACGAACTTGAAGTTGTCGCCGATGAGATCCTTGCCGATCGGAACCTGCTCGTATGAATCGAGGTCCATGAAGTAGTAAAGATCGCCGTCGTTATAGAGATACTGCATATCCTTGCGGTCTATTCTCGCGTCGTTGTATTTATCTGTAGGGGAGAAGGTTTTCTCAACCACAGCGCCGGTGATTACGTTTCTGAGCTTAGTGCGGACGAACGCAGCACCTTTTCCGGGCTTTACGTGCTGGAATTCGATTACCTGCATTACCTGACCGTCCATATCAAATGTTATACCGTTTTTGAAGTCGCCTGCTACAACCATAGTAGTTATTATCCCCGCTGTGTATAGGGATAATCTCCTTTCAATAATTTAAAATTACAATACACTATATTTTACTATATTTTTCGCTTTTTTTCAAGAGGTGGGACGCAGATTTTTTAATTTTTTCACAAATTTTAAGCCTTTTTTGCAGTCCTGCGCTTGATCAGCTTGACAATCTCGACGACGGGAATTACACAGAAGCCGATAAGCATCGCACAGCCGTACTCTCTCAGTCCTACACTTGTAAAGTTAAATGCTGAAGCGAGGAGGGGGATTTCACACACTGCGGTCGTGAGGACAAAGCTGACAAGTGCGGCGATGTTCAGGGTTTTATTCATTCCCTTCAGGCTGAACAGGCTCTTGTCGCGTGAGCGGAGGTTGAAGCTGTGGAAAATTTCAGCCATCGACAGGGTCAGAAACGCCATTGTGACGCCGTGAGCCGAAGCGCCGAAGCCGAACGCACCGAACTCAAACATATGACCGAAGCCGTAGCTGATAAGAACCAGCGCGGAGATCAGAACGCCCTGATAAGCGACGTCGAAACCGAGTCCTCCGGCGAACACACCCTCGTTTGCGTTTCTGGGACTGCGCTTCATTATGTCCGCCTCAGCCTTTTCCATGCCGAGCGCGAGTGCGGGGAAGGTGTCGGTGATAAGGTTTATCCAAAGCAGATGCACCGGCTCGAGAACAGTGAAGCCGATGAGGGTCGCGATGAAGATTGTGATTACCTCACTCATGTTGGAGCCGAGCAGGAACTGAATAGCCTTGCGTATGTTGTCGTATATTCGTCTGCCCTCCTCGACAGCGGAGACGATTGTGGCAAAGTTGTCGTCGGCTAAAACCATATCGGCGACGTTTTTTGTGACGTCAGTGCCGGTGATTCCCATTCCGATGCCGATGTCCGCTGATTTAATCGAGGGCGCGTCGTTTACGCCGTCACCGGTCATAGTGGTCACATAACCCGCCGCTCTCCACTGATTAACAATTCTCGTCTTGTGCTCGGGCTGAACGCGGGCATACACGGAGATATTCCTGAACTCACGCTCAAATGTGGCGTCGTCCATTTTTGACAGCTCCGCGCCAGTGATTGCGTACTGACCCTCGTCAATGATTCCGAGCTCCTTCGCGATTGCGACAGCGGTGTCCTTGTGGTCTCCGGTTATCATGATCGGTCTGATTCCGGCGCTTCTGCACTCGTTGATCGCATCCTTTACCTCGGGACGAACGGGGTCAATCATTCCGACAAGTCCGAGGAAGCACAGTCCGCACTCCATTACGTCCGGCTCATAGCTGTCGGGAGCGGAGGTGTATTTTCTGATTCCCGAAGCGAGAACTCTGAGCGCCTGATCCGCCAGCTTTTTGTTTTCCGCAGCGAGTGACGCTCTGAGCTCGTCCGTCATCGGGACAACCTTTCCGCCTACAAGAGCCGAGGTACACTTGCCGATAACGACGTCAGGTGCGCCGGTGGTGTGCTGTATGAAACCGTCTCCGTCACGGTGAACCGTGGTCATCAGCTTTCGCATTGAGTCAAACGGAATCTCACCGACTCTGGGGTGTTTTTCCTCGAGTTCGTATTTCGGAAGACCGAGCTTCAGTGCAAAGTCAACAACAGCGGTCTGCGTGGGATCTCCGGTTGACGCGCTCTGACCGGGGGCAAGTTTTGCGTCAGTGCAGAGAGCAAAGGATTCGGCAACCGCGCGCTCGTCGTCACCGTAGTACTGAACGACCGTCATTTTGTTCTGTGTGAGGGTACCGGTCTTGTCCGAGCAGATTATCTGTGCGCAGCCGAGTGTTTCTACAGCCGTAAGATGTCGGATTATCGCCTTTCGCTTGGACATAAGGGTGACGCCGATTGAGAGCACTACCGTTACGACCGCGGCGAGTCCTTCGGGAATGGCGGCGACGGCGAGAGACACGGCTATCATAAAGGTGTCGACTATAGTATCGGCGGAAATTCCGGTTTTAATGAGCTGCACACCGAAAATAACGACGCAGATTCCGAGAACGAGCCACGTCAGAACCTTCGAGAGCTGGTTGAGCTTCTTCTGGAGCGGAGTTTCGCCATCCTCTGCCTTCGTAAGCGCGTCAGCTATCTTGCCCATCTCGGTGTTCATTCCGGTTTCGGTGATGACAACCGTTCCTCTGCCGTAGGAGACGGAGCTTCCCATGTAAACCATGTTTTTTCTGTCTCCGAGAGGCACGTCGTCCTCACCTTTTTTAAGCTGCAATATGTCGATGATTTTATTCACGGGAACGCTCTCGCCGGTCAGCGCGGATTCCTCGATTTTAAGGCTCGCACAGTCGATTATTCGTCCGTCGGCGGGAACCGAGTCTCCGGCTTCGAGGAACACAATATCCCCCGGGACGACGTCTTCGCTTTTTATCACAGCAGTCTCTCCGCCGCGCAGCACTTTTGACGTCGCCGCAGACATTTCCTGAAGCGCCTCAATCGCGTTTTCAGCCTTGTTTTCCTGATACACTCCGAGGATGGCGTTGATGAGAACCACGGCTAAAATTATGATGACGTCCGCGAAGCTCTCACCTTCGACAAGTGCCAGAATTCCCGAAACAGCCGCCGCACAGATGAGGATTATAATCATCGGGTCGGCAAGCTGTTCAAGAAAACGTATGATTATCGGTTTTTTCTTCGCTGCTTTCAGCTTGTTTTTTCCAAAGGTTTCAATCCGTTTTTCAGCCTCAGTTGAAGAAAGTCCTGTCAGGGAGGTATTTTTCTCACGCAGAACTTCCGAGGTGTCGGTGAGGTATTCTTTCATTTTTTCCTTCCTTTTTTTATAATTTTGAATTTCAAACCTTTTCCTGTCAAGCCAGTATATCATCGGATAGTTAATTTGTCAACTATCTCAACCCAAATATAATTAAAATTTAACTTTGTTTTAATAAATCAATCAATTATTTTTTCACTGCTTTTTTGCGTTTGTATATTATAGCACAGATAAGAAGGATTATTGGGAAAACCACACCGACGATTACACCCGATTTGAGGTTGTCGTCCATCAGACCGGAGACAAATCCGACAAGCGTGGGACCGCCCGAGCAGCCTAAATCCCCCGCCAGTGCGAGCATTGCAAACATCGCCGTACCACCCTTCGGAAAACCTGATGCGGCAATGCTGAAAACTCCGGGCCACATGATTCCTACTGAAAGTCCGCACAGAGCGCACCCGATCAGCGAGACGAACGGTGAGGGAGAGAGAGACGCGATGATATACGAGACAATGCAGAGCGAGCTGCTCATGATAATAAAGCTGAGCAGGTTGATTTTTTCGGACATTTTCGCGTAAAAAACCCGCGCTATGCCCATCAGGATCGAGAACATACACACTCCGGCGAGGTCACCGACAGCTTTCGAGACGCCCAGTCCGCTTTCGGCAAACGCGGATGCCCACTGACTCATCGACTGCTCGCTCGCACCGGACGAAACCATCAGCACAACGAACAGCCAGAACGTGCCGTTTTTCAGCAGCTCCGACATCTTCATGCCCTCACCCTCCTCAGTAAGCCGCGCAATCGGCACACGGGTAAAGAATACGGCATTTGCCAGAGGTACTATTGCCCAGAATACCGAGAGCAGTCTCCAGTTATCCTTTCCGAAAACGGACAGATACAGAGTTGAGAGCAGAACTACGGCTACAGTTCCCCAGCAGTAGAAGGAATGGAGCAGACTCATGACGGACGCCTTGTTGTCAGTCGGACACGCCTCGACTATGGGACTTATGAGCACCTCGATCAGTCCTCCGCCGATTGCATACAGGAACACCGCGAGGAGAAGTCCGGCAAACGGAGGAAGCACAAAGGGCAGTATCGCCATCGAGATCAGTCCGGCGGAAGCAAAGATGTGCGCGGCGATTATGCATATGCGGTAACCGATTCTATCGACAAATTTAGTCGACAGCAGATCCACGACAAGCTGAATCAGGAAGTTTATCGTGATCAGCAGGGTTATCTGACTCAGCGGAAGGTCGAAGGTGTCGTGAAATATGACAAACAAAAGAGGAGCAAGATTATTCACAATCGCCTGCGTGATATAGCCTATGTAGCTTGCGATTATTGTGTGGTTGTACCCGAGTGATTTTTTCATATATTATTTTCTCCGGATCTGGCTGATTTAAAAATAACTTCAAATAGTAAAATAGCTTACTTGTATCCTGTCAAAATGCGGCAGTTTTATATTATCCGTCCCGCGAAATAGAACTGCCCGGGGACTGATTTTATATAGTCTTCCACGTCTCCGCAGTAGAGCTGGCGGTCGGACAGGTGCAGTACAGTGCCGTCGATTGCCTCGTGGTCGATTATAATCACGGCAGTTTTTTCGTCGCGGTTTATTTTCGCGATTTCGGAAAAAATCTCGTCTTTTGCGACCGCATCAAGCCCGTGCATCGGCTCGTCGAGGATGAGAAGCCGGCGTTTTCCGCACATTGCCCGGGCGAGCAGGACGCGCTGTTTCTGACCTCCCGAAAGCTCGGCAAAGCGTTTTTTCGACAAATGTGTAATGCTCAGTCTTTCCATAGCTTCGTCGGCGAGTGATTTTTCCGCCCGTGTGATAAAAAAGTGCTTCATTCCGCTGATGCAGCCCGAGAGAACCACGTCGCGGACACTGCTTGAACCACGTATGTCGTCATTCTGCGGGACGTATCCGATTTCATCCCTGGTGAGATCGTCTTTGTAAAGCACCTCTCCGTCTACAGGCGGGACAGCTCCGAGCAGAGTTTGTGCGAAACACGTTTTTCCGATTCCGCTGTGCCCCACGACGCACATATATTCTCCCTCTCTCAGGGTGAAATTGATATCGGAGCAGAGCCGGCATCCGTCGTAGCCTATACACATATCGCGGCAGGCGAGTATTTCTTTTACCATTTTTCTTCCTTTTATTATATTGTATGTATTGGTTTTGTTTGTGTGAAAACCGTGAACGCTGAACGCGTCTTTATTATATCACAGATAACGTGCGCTGTGTGCAAAGTTCAGTGAAAAAATCGGTATTTATATAACTTATTTTCCGGCAGAGGCATATGTATATTTTGAGGCATAAAATATACAGAATATCAATTGACATATGCGTTTTTTTGTGATATTCTTAATAACAGAATAAAAATTTTATAAAATAAAACAAGGATTTTGTCAAAAATGAACAGACAGAAAACTCTCTCAACAATAAGGGATTACGTTGTTCTGACTTTCGCGTCATTTCTCATGGGATTCGGAATTTACGTTTTCCGCTTTCCGAACAACTTCTCTTTCGGCGGAGTCACGGGTATTGCCGTTCTGCTTGCAAAAATGCTTCCGCTTTCAGCATCCACTATCACGTTTATTCTGAACCTTATTCTCCTCGTCGTGGGAATTATTGTGCTCGGCAAATCGTTCGGCTTGAAAACCGCGTACTCCACGATAATACTGTCCGTCTCGCTTTCGCTGCTTGAGATAATTTTTCCGATGAGCGGTCCGCTGACTGACGAGCCTCTTCTTGAGTGCTGCTTTGCCGTTATCATCCCCTCACTCGCCTCCGCGATAATCTTCAATCTCGATGCCTCAAGCGGAGGTACGGACATTATCGCGATGATTGTCAACAAATACACCTCGATAAACATCGGAACGTCCCTTATGATAGCCGACCTTCTCGTCGCTCTGACGGCATTCACGTTCAGCGCGGAAACCGGACTTTTCTCAGTCCTCGGATGGTTCACTAAGAGCCTTGTGATCGACAGCGTAATCGAAAGCATCAATATGTTCAAGGTGTTCACTATCGTCTGCAACGACCCGACGGACATCAGCCGCTTCATCACCGAGACGCTCGACCGCAGTGCCACAATCGTAGAAGCAAGTGGAGCTTACACCCGGGACAAAAGATACGTCATCACCTCAATTGTAAGCCGGAATCAGGCCGTGCGTCTCCGCAACTACATCAGGAAAAACACGCCGGACGCATTCCTTTCGATATCGAACTCGAGCGAAATCATCGGAAACGGCTTCAGGACGCACATTTAGGCGCGAATACAACAAAAAATCGGAGAGTGAAAATTCTCCGACTTTTTTATTTTATTCAAATCTGTCCTTTGATGTAACGGACGGAACCTCAGCCCCGTAATCGCCGTTGAAGCAGCCGGTGCAGTAGGTGTGCGCGCGGTCGTCTGACGGGAGAATCGGAAGATATTTTTCGTCGAGGTAGCCCAGCGAATCCGCGCCGATTATCCGGCAGATTTCGTCAATCGTGTGCTTGTTCGCTATGAGATTTTCCTCGGAGTCGATGTCCGTGCCGTACCAGCAGGGGTGTCTGAACGGCGGAGCTGTGATTCTGACGTGAACCTCTGCGGCTCCGGCTTCCCTGACGAGCTTAATTGTGCGTGCGAGAGTGGTTCCGCGGACAATTGAGTCGTCGACCAGCACTATTCTCTTTCCGCGGATGTTCTCCGTGATGGGATTGAGCTTGATTTTGACTTTGTCCTCTCTCGACTGCTGTCCCGGTGAGATAAAGGTTCTGCCGATGTACTTGTTCTTTATAAATCCGATCTCGTACGGAATGCCTGACTGTTTTGCGAAGCCTATCGCCGCGTCGATACCCGAATCCGGCACGCCAATGACGATATCCGCCTGAACTGGGCTCTGATTTGCGAGGAATTTACCCGCTCTCAGTCTCGCCTCGTGGACGCTGCAGCCGTCGATAACCGAGTCGGGGCGAGCAAAGTAGATGTACTCGAAAATGCACATCCGCTCTCTCGACTTTTTGCAGTGGTCGCGCCTCGAGTGAACGCCGTTTGAATCGAAAATCACCATTTCGCCGGGTTCAATGTTCTTCTCCAGCACCGCACCGCAGGCGTCGAGCGCACAGGATTCGGAAGCTATGATGTACGAGCCGTCCGATGTTCTGCCGTAGCAGAGGGGTCTGAATCCGTGTTCGTCCCTCAGCGCGATAAGCTTGTCGGAAAACATGAGAACGCAGGAATACGCGCCCTTGAGCCTGTCCATAGCCGCCGAAACCGCGTCCTCCTCGCTGTCATGCGCGATATATTCCGCCGTCACGACGTATGAAATTATCTCGGTGTCCGAGGTCGTGTGGAATATCGAGCCGTTCATCTCAAGGCTGTGTCTCAGCTCGGCTGCGTTTGTAAGGTTGCCGTTGTGTACCACGGAGAGCTTTCCCCTCTCGTGATTTGTGGTGATAGGCTGAGCGTTGGTCCTTCCCGAATTTCCGGTGGTGCCGTATCTGACATGACCTATCGCCATATTTCCCTGCCCGAGCCGCTCGATGCTGTCCTTTGTAAACACCTCGGTCACGAGTCCGACGTCCTTGTGCATTCTGAAAACGCCGTCCCTTGCAACCGTAATGCCGCAGCTCTCCTGACCTCTGTGCTGAAGCGCATATAGTCCGTAATATACATCCTCCGCCACGTCGCGCACAGTCGGTGAATATACAGCGAACACACCGCACTCCTCGTGCAGCAAATCCTCTTGTTCTTCGTTTACGCTTTCTTTTTTAATCATACGCGCAATTACTTGTTTTCGCCGAGAAGTCTCTTTAAAATTTCGTTGTACGCGTCTTCTACTCCACCGAGATCGCGGCGGAAGCGGTCCTTGTCGAGCTTTTCATGTGTTACGGAGTCCCAGAAGCGGCAGGTATCGGGTGAAATTTCGTCTGCGAGGATAATCTTGCCGTCAGGTGTGCGTCCGAACTCAATCTTGAAGTCGACGAGGTCGATGCCGCATTCGGAGAGGAACTTTATAAGGAATTCGTTTACTCTGAAGGAGTAGTCCGCGATGGTTTTAAGCTCCTCGGGAGTTGCGATGTTCATGGCATAGATGTGGTATTCGTTTACCATGGGATCTCCGAGAGCGTCGTCCTTGTAGCAGTATTCGAGAACGGGGGATGAGAGCTTTGTTCCTTCGGGAAGACCGAGTCTCTTTGAGAGAGAGCCTGCCGCGATATTGCGGACGATGACCTCGAGGGGAACGATTTTAACCTTTTTGACTACGGTTTCGCGGTCGTTCAGCTGTTCTACAACGTGTGTGGGAATGCCTTCCTTTTCGAGAAGGGACATGAGGTAGTTGCTGACACGGTTGTTTATCGAGCCTTTGCCCTCGATTGTGCCCTTTTTGAGGCCGTTGAAAGCGGTGGCGTCGTCCTTATAGGAAACGATGTAGCAGTTTTCGTCCGTGGTGTTGTATACTTTTTTAGCCTTGCCCTCGTAGAGCTGAGTGGTTTTTTCTATAGCTGACATAATCTGTTTCTCCGTTTATTATGAAATTTTATTTTTTATTCCCTTTGCCCGATTTTCAGCCCATTACGAAATACTGGTCTCTTTCAGCGCCGACAGAGACGTATTTGATGGGGCAGTTTATCGATTTTTCAATGAATCTGATGTACTTCTGAGCGTTTTCGGGGAGTTCGTCGAAGGAGCGGCAGTCAGAGATGTCGGTGTTCCAGCCGTCGAGGTATTCGTAAACGGGTTTTGCCTCGTTCAGCGCGGTCTCGGATGTGGGGAATTTATCGGTTTCAACGCCGTTCACAATGTACTTTGTGCAGACGGGAATTTTTTCGAGAGCAGAGAGGATATCGAGTTTTGTGAGCGCGAGAGCTGTGGGAGCCTGCATGAGGACGCCGTATTTTGTTGCGGGAACGTCGAATCCGCCGACACGTCTCGGTCTTCCGGTAGCCGCGCCGAATTCCTGTCCGACTTCACGGATTTTGTCTCCGACCTCGTCGAAAAGCTCGCAGGTGAACGGTCCGGCGCCGACGCAGCTTGAATAAGCCTTTGTGATTCCGACGGTTTCATCGAGCTTTGCAAACGGGATTCCGGCTCCGACGGGTGCATATGCCGCAATTGTAGAGGAAGCTGAGGTGTACGGATAGATACCGAAGTCGATGTCGCGAAGTGCGCCGAGCTGTGCCTCGAACATTATCGACTTGCCCTCGTCCACTGCGTTTTTGAGGTATTCGGTAGTGTCGCAGACGTAATCCTTCAGGATGCCGCCGTATTTGTCGAGCCACTCGCGGATTACTTCAACCTTGATGGGAGATGAACCGTAGCCGTTTTCAACAGTCAGGTTTTTCCATTCGATGATGCCTTCTATTCTGTCATTGATTGCCTTTTCGTCGAGGAGGTCGCCCATCTTGAAGGCTTTTTTCATATATTTATCGGAATATACCGGGGAAATTCCGCGTCTTGTCGAGCCGTAAGCCTTCTTTCCGAGTCTGTCTTCTTCAAGTTCGTCGAGGAGCTTGTGGTAAGGCATACAGATCACGGCTTTGTCGCTTATCTTGAGTCTGTCGGGATTGATGGTGAGACCGTGTTCTCGGTTTCTTTCTATCTCATTGACGAGATGCTCAAGGTCGATAACCATACCGGGGCCCATTACGCACACGGTCTCGTCCCTGATGATACCCGAGGGGAGAAGGTTGAGGATGAATGTACCCTTTTCGTTTACTACGGTGTGACCCGCGTTGTTGCCGCCCTGATATCTCACGACAACGTCATAGCTTGATGCAAGAAGGTCGACCATTCTGCCCTTACCTTCATCGCCCCAGTTTATTCCGACAACAGCAGTTAACATTATAATTTCCTCCGTTAAGTCGTGTTTGTTCTGAAATGAAATTTATATAAATATTTTTGCCGGCTGATTTATACCGTGATTCTGACGTCCGCATCTCCGAGCTCACTGTAGGAGGCAAGAAGCGGTTTTACTTCGTTTTCGAGGTACTTCTCGGTCTGCATTTCCGCGCAGCCTGTGAAAGTAGAGGGGTCGATAAGCTCCTCCATCTCAGCTTTTGTGAGGCCGAAGCGCTCGTCTGCGAGAATTCTGTCGATGAGGTCGTTTTCCGCGCCGTTTAACTTAATCTGTTTAGCGCAGGCTACGGAGTGCTCTCTTATTGCCTCGTGGAGCTTCTGTCTGTCTCCGCCGCGCTTTGTGCAGTACATGAGGATATTCTCCGTTGCCATAAAGGGGAGCTCCTCGTTCAGATGCTTTGCGACGACCTTGGGGTAAACAGTGCCGTTTGAGACGACGTTGATATACAGCGCGAGGATTGCGTCGACAGCGAGGAAAGCCTCGGGAATGGAGATTCTCTTGTTTGCGGAGTCGTCGAGGGTTCTTTCAAACCACTGTGTGGCTGCGGTGATCGAGGGGTTGATTATATCCGCCATGACGTAGCGCGACAGTGAGGCGATTCTCTCGCTTCTCATGGGGTTGCGCTTGTACGCCATAGCCGACGAACCTATCTGCTTGTCCTCAAACGGCTCGTCGAATTCCTTGAGGTGGGACAGCAGGCGTATATCGTTCGAAAATTTTGCCGCGCTCTGTGCGATTCCTGAGAGTACGGAAACCACCTCGAAGTCGACCTTTCTCGAATATGTCTGACCGGAAACCGAGTAGCAGGCTTCAAAGCCCATTTTTTCGGCGATTTTTCTGTCAAGCTGCTTTACTTTTTCGTAGTCCCCTCCGAACAGCTCGAGGAAGGACGCGCCCGTTCCGGTAGTTCCCTTGCATCCGAGCAGCTTGAGGCGGGAGAGAGTGAACTCGAGTCTGTCAAGGTCGGAGATGAGGTCCTGAACCCACAGGGTAGCGCGCTTTCCCATCGTCGTGGGCTGAGCAGCCTGAAAATGGGTGTAGGCAAGTGTGGGGAGGGATTTGTGTTTCTCGGCGAATCCGGCGGCTGCCTTTATCGCAGTGACAAGGAGGCGTCTGATCTGGACAAGGCCGTCGCGCATGAGGATTATATCGGTGTTGTCGCCGACGTAGCAGGAGGTCGCGCCGAGGTGGATTATTCCGGCGGCGTTCGGACAGCAGTCCCCGTAGG
>JBJFHS010000198.1:0-11465 GCA_051893885.1 Eubacteriales bacterium | reverse complement strand
AGGGTTAAGGTTGCTTGCAACCTAGCGGTCCCTGCGAGCTCGCTCAACTACTTCTGAGGTCGAGGATGTCTAAATCAAGCCGCGAGGCCAGCTGACTCGTCCGAAGTGATTCCGTCACCCTCGCATTTCACAAGAATTGATAAAACCTTTTCTGAAGTTCTTGCCAAGCTTCTTACAAGAAGCGTCCCGTTCCCCTCGTTCCCCACGCATCTACCACTGTGGATTACTCGTTGCGCAGGGCTTCTACGGGGTCTTTTTTGGCGGCGAGGTGGGAGGGGATGAGGCCGGCTATCAGGGTCAGCGCCATTGAAATCAGGACGAGGATCACTCCTCCGACAGCGGGAAGGCGCGCGAGATTCGAGATGTCCGTCAGGCTCTTTATGATGACGTTGGCGGGGATGCAGAGGAGAAGCGTGACTCCGATTCCGATAGCTCCCGCCGCGAAGCCTACTATCAGGGTTTCGGCGTTGAACACCCTTGAAATGTCCTTCTTCGACGCTCCCACCGCACGCAGTATTCCGATCTCCTTCGTCCGCTCGAGAACCGAGATATAGGTGATTATTCCTATCATTATCGACGAAACCACGAGGGATATCGACACAAACGCGATAAGTACGTACGAAATCACGTTGATTATGGTCGATATCGACGACATCATCAGCGCAACGTAGTCCGTGTAGTGTATGACGTCCTCCTCGCGTCCCGAGCTTGTCTTTTCGGAGTTGTACTCCGTTATCATGCGCGAAATCTCGTCCTTTGACGCGAACGTGTCGGCGTAGATCAAAATATAAGACGGGTCTCCGCGGTCTGCCTGTCCGAACAGGGTCAGGTTGTCTCTGAGCGTGGTCTCCGAAACCGTCGCGGGCATATATTCGCCGAACGAGGAAATTACATCCGCGTCGCTCATGCCGGCTAGAAGTGCGTCAAGCGCAGCCGAGAGTTCTTCCGATGTGGACGACGAGAGGGACTCCTCCGTTCTCTCCTTCGCCTGCGATTTTACCGCCTCGGTGAGGATGTTTTTCGCCATTGAGTTCACTTCCTCCGCTGACATAGATGAAAGGTAGGCTTTGATTGTCGTTTCATCCATGCCCTGCGCCTCGGGACTCTGCATCATCGCCGAGAGAACAAGCGCGTTCACTTCCTCCGCCGACATCGCAGCAAGCTGACCTTCCGCCATCTGTTCCGCGTCGGAGTCGGAGTGGTTCGCCATGTAGTCCGTGTAGACCGCCGCAGCCTCAGCGCTGTTCATCTTTTCTATCGCACCGCGGATTGCCTCAGCTTTTTCGGAGTCGGTCAGATTTGCGGGGTCGTTTTCCTCGGTTTTGAAGGGAAGGGCAGTGAGGATATCGGTCTCAGGGGAGGCGAGCTGTGCCTTTACCACATCGGATTCGTCGGCTTTTGCCATGATGTGCTCCGTCAGGGATGGGAGGTAGCCTATCGCGCCGTTTAATGAGGTTGCGACTGCCTCGGGCGAAGGTCTTATTATGCCGACTATCGTGATTTTTTCGCTCTCCGAGACTGCCGAGGTCATATGAAGCGCGTTATCCCCCGCGTATTCCCACAAATCCCCGCTTTTTCTGTACATATCGGAGGCGGTGAGGAGAGAAAATTCGTGTTCGAGGAAGTCGTCGTAGGTGAATTCTTCGCTCTCCGCATTGAACTCCTCGCCCCTCATCGCCGCTTTCATCATTTCGTCAAGCTCGCCCGAGTCCTTGAATCCGAGCGCGTACAGGTACACATCGTTGATTTTGTTGCGGCTGTCGACGATGAGCACGACCTCGTTCCAGCTCTCGGGAAGTCTTCCGGCGATGACGTCGTACTGTCCGCGGATGAGGTCCATGTTCGAGGGCATTTCGTCCCAGACATTTATGCGGGTCATAGCTGCCGGTGCGGACTGGGGTGACATCGCCTGCATCATTCCGTCGAACATTGTCGAAGGGTTGAGCCTTGTCGGTACGCCGTTTTCGTCCTTGTCGGTGGATGAATAAATATACAGCGGTACGTCGTAGCCGTAGCTGACTGCCGATGCGTATCCGTCGAGGTCTCCGCCGTGCTCGTCTATATATGATATGAAGTCGGTGAGGTTATTTTTCTGCACATCTATTGACATCATCGAGTCCATCAGGTCGTACATCATAGTGTTTGACTTTATCACGCCGTCGACCGCTTCATCCTCCGCAACGGACTCCCTCGCCTCGGTCAGCGCGGTGATCATCGAGGTCATATCGACGCTTTCACGGGTTATTTCGAGCGGATAGGCGGAGAGAGTGTCCTCCTGAACCTTATCGATGTAGACGTTTATGCCGTTTGATAGGGAGAGGATAAGCGCGATTCCGATTATTCCTATGCTTCCGGCGAAGGCTGTCAGGAGAGTGCGCGCTTTCTTCGTCATGAGATTATTCAAACTCAGCCCCAGTGCGGTCGCGAAGGACATGGAGGTGCGCTTTTTCCTTCCGCTGCTTTTTTCAGTGGTCTGCGGGAGTGTTTCACGTGAAACATTTTCGTTTAAATATTCACCGGACTGTGTATATACTTCCGCTTTTTCTTCCTCGTCCGAATATGGATTCGAGTCGGATATCACGTTGCCGTCGAGGAGCCGGATTATTCTGGTGGAGTATTTTTCGGCGAGCTCGGGGTTGTGCGTGACCATGATTATGAGCTTGTTTTTCGCGATGGAGCGCAGGATTTCCATAATCTGGACCGAAGTTTCGGAGTCGAGCGCGCCGGTGGGTTCGTCTGCGAGGAGGATATCCGGGTCATTGACAAGCGCACGTGCAATCGCGACCCGCTGCATCTGACCGCCCGACATCTGCGACGGCTTTTTCTTCAGCTGGTCTCCAAGTCCGACCGCACGGAGAGCTTCCTCAGCGCGCTTTCTTCTCTCGGATTTCGACACGCCGGACAGAGTCAGCGCGAGCTCCACGTTTGCGAGAACGGTCTGGTGCGGGATTAGGTTGTAGCTCTGAAAGACAAATCCAATGGAGTGATTGCGGTAGGTGTCCCAGTCGCGGTCTTTGAACTCTGCGGTCGGCTTGTGTCTTACGTAGAGCTCACCCGAGGTGTACCTGTCGAGTCCGCCGATGATATTGAGGAGAGTCGTCTTTCCGCAGCCGGACGGTCCGAGGATTGAGACGAACTCATTCGGTCGGAAGGCGATTGAAACCTCGTGCAGCGCGGTGACGTCGCCGGAGGGGTAGACCTTCCTGATTTTCGATAGATTCAGCATTTTTTTACTCCATAAAATATTGGTTCAAAAATTCACTTTTAAATTTTACCCCGTACTTCATTTTTATTCAATAATATTTTATAAACAATCATGCCGAAAATGATTTCGTATCGAAAATCGAGACATATTTACTCCTGCTACTTGACAAATGCGCTTTTTCGTGTTATCATAGTAAAGCGATAAAGTAAAGTAGAGAGAAAGCGAAAAATGAATATCAACGATTTCAAATACGATGAAAAAATAACCTTTGCTCTGCGTTCTCTGTACCGGGAGTACGGATATACGCAGTTCAAAATGAGCAAATTCGAGGAGTACGACTTCTACTCGCGGCACAAGGAATTCCTCGTATCGGACCGCGTGCTGACCTTCACGGACACCGGCGGAAAACTGATGGCACTCAAGCCCGACGTGACGCTCTCCATCATCAAAAACTCGAAAGGCATGGACAACACTCCCGTCAAGCGGTTCTGCTACAACGAAAACGTCTACCGCGTGTCCGACAAAACCCACAATTTCAGCGAAATAATGCAGTCTGGTCTGGAGTGCATCGGGGAAATCACCGCGCTGAACCTGCTCGAGGTCACGTGGCTCGCCGCGCTCAGCTTAAAGTGCATCTCACCCGAATCCGTTCTTGTGCTGTCCCACCTCGGCGTGCTGTCTGAGCTGCTTGGCGGTGTGAGGGGCGAGGAGCGTGACGGGATTATCGCGCAGATCGACCGAAAAAACACTGCCGCGGTTCGCTCGATCGCTGAAAGGCTCGGTTTAGCGGAGAAAAAAACCGCTCTGCTGTGCGAAATTTCATCCCCGTCGTTCTCCGCAGCAGGTGTGGATGAGGTCATCTCCCGAGTTCGCGCCATGACACAGGACGAAATCATTCTTGCGTCACTCGCGGAGCTTGAGTCAGTCGCGAAAAATCTCAAAAAAAGCGGCGTTAAGGTTACGGTTGACTTCTCACTCGTGAGCGACATGAGCTACTACAACGGCATCATCATGCGCGGATACGTCAAGGGGGTGCCGACGAGTGTTCTGAGCGGCGGTCAATACGACAAGCTGATGGAAAAGATGGGTTCTCCCTCGCGCGCGGTAGGATTCGCGGTTTATCTCGACTCGCTTGAGCTGATTGAGGGGGATATGCCCGAATACGACGCGGACGTGCTGCTGTTATACAGTCCGGATGACGACCCGGCGGCGGTTCTCGAAAAAATCAACTCACTCACGGCTGAGGGAAAGCGTGTTGCGGCGCAGGTCTCAGTGCCCGAGAAGCTCTCATTTAAGGAGATTCAGAAATTTTAAACAAAAAAATTGTTTCACGTGAAACATTTACTCTGCAATCGTAAAAATATCGCGTATAAAAAACACTTGACACAACACATAAGCGGCGGGTATAATATAAAGATGAAGAAAAAAAACCGCCCGCCGAAAAAAATCCATATAATATAAGGAAAAAACAATGCCGGAATTACTGAAAATCGCGCTTCCGAAAGGCAGACTCGGCGAGCGCGTCTACAATATGTTCGCTCAGGCGGGCTACAGCTGCCCCGAGGTACTCGACGACACGCGGAAGCTGATTTTTGAAAACCCCGAGGCGGGTGTCTGCTATTTCTGGGTCAAACCATCCGACGTCGCAATCTACGTCGACCGTGGTGCGGCTGACATCGGCGTTGCGGGAAGGGACATCCTCCTCGAGTATTCGCCGGAGGTGTACGAGCTGCTCGACCTCGGAGTGGGGAAGTGCAGACTTGCGGTTGCTGGGAAAAAAGGCTTCCGCGACAGGACTGACCGCACGCTTCGTGTCGCTACAAAGTTCCCGCACGTGACGACGGACTACTACAGCAAGCTCTGCCGGGACATAGACATCATCGGGCTCAGCGGTTCAATTGAGCTCGCTCCTATTCTCGGCCTGTCCGACGTGATACTCGACATAGTTGAGTCCGGCAAAACGCTTGCGGAAAACGGGCTCGAGCCGATTGAGACTGTGGCTGACGTCAGTGCGAGGCTGATTGCGAACCGCTCGGCGTTCAGATTCAAAAACGACGCCATTCTTAAGTTAACCGAGGAAATAAGAAAGCTCGTTTGAATTTCCCGCTATACAGAGGAAAAACATAAAATAAAGCCCCCTCCGGAGGATAATAAAATGATAAAAATATATAACTTCAACGAAATTGAAAAAGACAAAATCCTCACCCGTATGTCTCCCGCGGCGGGGGTTGAGGACAAGGTCGCCTCCATCCTCGCAGACGTGCGCGAAAACGGTGATGCCGCGCTTTTCAAATACTGCGAAATGTTCGACGGCGTAAAGCTCGGATCCCTCGAGGTAACACAGGACGAGATTGCCGAGGCTTTTGAATCCCTTGAGTCCTCCGACCCCGGTTTCCTCGATATTCTGAGGCGCGCGGAGGAAAGCATTCGCCGATTCCACGAACAGCAGAAGCGCGGCGGATTTACCATAACAAGCGGCGGAGCTGTACTCGGTCAGAGGGTTCTCCCGATTGAAAAAGCCGGAATTTACGTCCCCGGAGGAACCGCGGCATACCCCTCAACCGTTCTGATGGATTCCGTGCCGGCAAAAATAGCAGGATGCAGCGAAATCGTCATGGTCACGCCGCCCATGAAAAACGATAAGGTCAATCCCGCAATCTTAGCCGCAGCAAAAATCGCCGGTGTCACACGCATCTTCAAGCTCGGCGGAGCTCAGGCAGTCGCGGCATTAGCTTACGGCACCGAGAGCGTCCCGAAAGTCGACAAAATCGTCGGTCCCGGCAACGCTTACGTCGCGGAGGCCAAAAAGCAGGTCTACGGGCTCGTCTCAATCGACATGATCGCGGGTCCGAGCGAGATTCTCGTCATCGCCGACAAAAATTCCTCGCCGAAAAACGTAGCCGCCGACCTCCTCTCGCAGGCTGAGCACGACCGCCTCGCATCCGCCGTCCTCGTCACCGATTCAGCCGACCTCGCAAAGGCAGTTCAGGCGGAAATCGAGCGCCAGCTTCCCCTGCTTGATCGTGAGGAAATAGCGCGCGCTTCAATCGAAAACAACGGAAAAATCATCGTCACGGAAAGCATACGCGAGGCGACCGAGGCTGCGAATTCGCTTGCCCCCGAACACCTTGAACTGTGCGTTGACGCGCCGTTTGACTACCTCGACTTGATTAAAAACGCCGGCTCTGTTTTCCTCGGCAGGTACACTCCGGAAGCGCTCGGGGACTACATGGCTGGCCCGAACCACACTCTCCCCACCGGAGGCACAGCGCGTTTTTCGTCCCCGCTCTCGGTGGATGATTTCACCAAAAAATCCCAGTTCATCTATTATTCCGCGGAGGAATACGAAAAGACCGCCCGCGACGTTGAGGCTTTCGCAAAAAAAGAAGGTCTCACCGCTCACGCCCGCAGCGCAGTTGTAAGGCTTGAGGATGAATGAGCTTTCCTCCTACTGCATATTTATACATCACACATCTGAATCCATAACAAAATAAAGAAAAATCGAAGGTCACACACATGAGCAGATTTTTGTCTGAAAGACACGCCGCCCTCACGCCGTACACCCCCGGGGAGCAGCCGAAAGAAATAAAATACATAAAGCTGAACACCAACGAGTCGCCTTACCCGCCGTCGGAAAAAGTTGTCGCCGCAGCACGTGATTCCGCACGTCATCTGAACCTTTACTCCGACCCACAGCTCAGTGAGCTCAGACGCGCCGCTGCCATAAAATGGAATTTGGACGAGGATATGCTCCTCATGACAAACGGCTCCGACGAGATTCTGTCCTTCGCTTTTTCCGCCTTCGGAGACGAGTGTCACCCATTCGCATTTCCATCGCTCACATACGGCTTTTACCCCGTCTTTGCAGACCTTTACCACATACCGTACAAAAAAATCCCCCTCCGCGAAGACCTCTCCGTCAACCCCAACGACTACCAGAACCTCGGCACGAACATAGTTATAGCAAATCCGAACGCGCCCACGGGAATGTACTTAAGTCCGGATGAAATCGCCAAAATTATAGTATCAAATCCCGACAATATTGTAATTATAGACGAAGCGTACATTGATTTCGGCGGTGAGAGCGTGCTTCCGCTGGTAAAAAAATACCCCAACCTAATCGTGACGCGGACGTTTTCAAAGTCGTATTCTCTCGCCGGAGCGCGGCTTGGATTCGGTGCGGCTTCCCCCGACTTGATCCGCGACATGAACACGATAAAATATTCGCTCAATCCTTACAACGTCAACCGTATGACCTCAGCCTGCGGTGTCGCTGCGATTGAGGATTCGGATTACTACATGGCAAACTGCAAAAAAATTATTGAGACACGCGAGTGGACAAAGGAAAAACTTTCCGGATTGGGATTCACTCTGACCGACTCAATGGCGAACTTCCTTTTCGCAAAAAATGACACTCTCGGCGGCGACAAATACTACAGAGAGCTGCGCAGCCGCGGAATTCTCGTGCGGTATTTCGGCGGCGAGACAAAGGACTGGGTTCGGATAACAATCGGCAGCCGCGAGGAGATGGAGGCGCTGATTGACGCAACAGAGGACATACTCGCGGAATCAAAGCAGTGAATAAAAATACAAATATATTGCATATACAGGAGTAAAAATAATGCGTAAAGCTGAAATTGAACGCTCGACGGCTGAGACCAAAATCCGGCTGAAGCTGGCACTGGACGGTGAAGGAAAGAGTCAGATCAAAACCGGCTGCGGATTTCTTGACCATATGCTGGTGCTGTTCGCCGCGCACGGAATGTTCGACTTGGAACTGAATTGCGACGGTGACGTGTGGGTCGACTATCACCACAGCGCCGAGGACATCGGAATTGCGCTCGGTCAGGCGTTTCTGTCCGCCCTCGGAGACAAGCGTGGAATAGTCCGTTACGGCAGCACGCTTCTCCCGATGGACGAGGCTCTCATTCTGACATCCGTCGATTTTTCGGGCCGCGGGACGCTGGTTTTCGGCTCATCCAACGCGAACGATGCGGTTTTTTACACCGAAAAGGTCGGGGATTTCGACACGGAGCTGGTGGAGGAATTTCTGCTCGCGATGGTTCGTGAGGCAAAAATGACGCTTCACGTGAAAAAGCTGGACGGAAAAAACTCGCATCACATCGCGGAGGGAATTTTCAAATCACTTGCGCGGAGCATTCGGACCGCCGTTTCGCTCGATCCACGCGCAGCCGACAGGGTTCCCTCGACCAAAGGCACTCTGTAAAGAATCAAAACCAACAATATAAAGGACACCCATTTACATGATTACTGTCATCAACTACGGCGTCGGAAATTTGTTTTCCCTCGTCAGCTCGCTCGAATTTATCGGCGAAAAAGTCAGAATAAGCGGCGATCCGGCGGAAATTCTGCGCGCGGAAAAACTGATTCTCCCGGGCGTCGGTGCGTTCGAGGATGCCGCCAAAAAGCTGCGCGACACACACATCGGCGAAATCGTAAAAGAAAAGGCCGCCGCCGGAACTCCCATGCTCGGAATCTGTCTCGGAATGCAGCTTTTTTTCGAGAAGAGCTTTGAATACGGCGAGCACGAGGGTCTCGGTCTGCTCCGCGGCGAGGTCATCCCGATAAAAGAGGCTGCCGCTGATTCGGATAACCTGAAAATTCCTCAGATCGGATGGAACCGGCTCCGCTTCAAAAACGGGCGGCACGAGCTTTTCAGGTATGTCGAGGAGGGCGAGCACGTGTATTTCGTCCACTCCTACTGCGCGGTCAGGTGTGAGGATTCGCTCATCGCGGTGACGGACGTCTCGGAAAACAGCGAAGTCACGGCTGCGGCGGCGAAGGGAAACATACTCGCGTGCCAGTTCCACCCCGAAAAAAGCGGACGCGTGGGGCTGAACATCCTGCGTGCCTTTGCTGAAATGTGAATTTTTTGCACATTCGTCATCGGACGGCACCATAAATTCTAATATTGTAGTATAATTGTTTCACGTGAAACATTTTTTGCGTTTGATTTTTGTTTTGAAATTAAAAAGGAGTCCATAATATGCTGATTTTCCCCGCAATTGACCTGTATGAGGGCAAAGCCGTGCGCCTCTACAAGGGGGACTACAACAAAATGACCGTATACGACAACAATCCTGCCAATGTCGCCAAGCGTTTTTGCGATGCCGGAGCGAGCTGTCTGCACCTTGTCGACCTCGAGGGAGCGAAAACCGGACTCACTCCTAACCTTGGGACTGTCGAGAAAATTGTAAAAAATTCACATCTGTTCACCGAAATCGGCGGCGGAATCAGGAGCTCGGAGGTTATCGAAAAATATCTCGGCATCGGTGTGAACCGCGTAATTCTCGGAACGGCAGCTATCGAAAACGAGGATTTTCTCCGCGAATCCGTAAACCGCTGGGGTGCGAAAATAGCCGTCGGCGCGGACGTAATGAACGGCGAAATCATGATCAAGGGCTGGAGAGTCGGCGGCGGAATAAAACTCGGGGAATTTTTTGAAAAAATGCAGAAAATCGGGGTAAAAACCGTCATCTGCACCGATATTTCCCGCGACGGAGCCATGCAGGGAACCAATCGTGCGCTGTACCGCGAGCTATCCGAGGTGTATTCAATGCAGATTGTGGCGTCAGGCGGAGTTTCTTCACTCGACGACATCCGTGCTCTGCGTGAGATGGAGCTCTACGGCGCGATAATCGGCAAGGCGTATTACACCGGCGCGATAGATTTAAGCGAAGCAATCAGAATTGCAGAAAATTAACATTTATACGGTTATACCACGTTATAATCCCACATTCACAGGAGTTGCAAAATGTTAACAAAAAGAATAATCCCCTGCCTCGACGTAAAGGACGGGAGAGTCGTAAAGGGCGTGAATTTCGAGGGTCTTTCCGACGTCTCATCCCCCGTTGAACTGGCAAAATATTACAGCGACAGCGGCGCGGACGAGCTTGTTTTCTACGACATCACGGCGTCGGCGGAGGGGCGGAAAATCTTCACCGATATACTTTGCGAGGCGGCGAAAAACGTGTTCATCCCACTGACGGTCGGCGGAGGAATCGGCTCGGTCGAGGATTTTGAGCGCGTTCTGAGCTGCGGCGCGGACAAAGTGAGCGTCAACTCCGGCGCGATACGCAACCCGAACCTCATCTCCGAGGCGGCGAAGAAATACGGCAACCAGTGCGTTGTGATTTCAGCTGACGTCAAGCGGGTCGGCGATCAATTCACGGTATTTTCACGCGGCGGCCGCGACAACACAGGCATGGAGGCGATAAGCTGGATTAAGCGCTGCGTCGACGAAGGTGCGGGCGAGGTTGTGCTCAACTCCATCGACACCGACGGAGTGAAGGGCGGATTCGACCTCGAAATGCTCGCGGCGGTAGTCGAGGCGGTGAACGTCCCGGTGATTGCGTCCGGCGGTGCAGGCTGTGCGCAGGATTTTGTGACGCTTTTCAAAACCCTACCGAAGGTTGATGCGGGTCTTGCTGCGTCGGTTTTCCACTTCGGCGAAATCCGCATAAGCGACCTCAAGCAGCTGCTCCTTTCAGAGGGAGTCAACGTGCGCGGATAAGCTGAATTTTATACACAATCAAATAAATGACAGTAAAAAACAAAAGGAGTACAAAAAATGAACATAAACGAATTGAAATTTGACGATAGAGGGCTCATTCCCGCAGTAGTAGTGGACGCGGTGTCAAAAAAAGTTCTCACACTCGCATACATGAACAGGGAAAGCCTTGAGATCACGATGGAAAAAGGGCTCGCCTGCTTCTGGAGCAGATCGCGTCAGGAGCTGTGGCTCAAGGGCGAAACCAGCGGAAACTACCAGCACGTCGTCTCAATCACCGCAGACTGCGACGGAGACGCGCTCACTGTAGTAGTCGAAAAGGACGGTCCGGCTTGTCACACAGGCGAGGACTCCTGCTTCTTCAACCGAGTCTGGGAGAGCGATGAAAGGCATGAATTCTCGCTCGACGGGCTGATGGAGCTCTTAAAAGGCCGCAAAGAGGAGAAAAAAGAGGGTTCATACACCACTTATCTCTTTGAAAAGGGCATCGACAAAATCCTGAAAAAAGTCGGTGAGGAGTCGACCGAGGTGATCATCGCGGGCAAGGCGGAGGACAAGGCTGAGACAATTTACGAGATCGCCGACCTGACCTACCACGTCATGGTTCTCATGGTTCAGATGGGAATCTCCGTCGAGGACATACACCGCGAGCTCGCTTCCCGTCACGTCATAGACAAAAAAGTAAAGCAGGAAAAAATGGTCTGACTGCGGAATATTTATATTGAAGCC
>JBJFHS010000197.1:0-2913 GCA_051893885.1 Eubacteriales bacterium | reverse complement strand
CTCTCCCGGGCGACTCAATCATCGGCTTTATTACAAAGGGCTACGGCATCTCAATACATAAGCGCGACTGTCCCAACGTCCTCTCGTGTATGCAGAACGAGGAGACAAAGGACCGCTGGGTCAATACCGAGTGGGATATCGAAACCTCCGGAGCCGACCAGAAATCGCTTTACGAGGTCATGCTCCAGATTTACGCCGAAAACGACATCATGCTCCTTGCGAATATCACGACGGCTCTCGCTGATATGAAGGTCTCGCTCCTTTCAATCAACACCAAACGCCGCACGGAAAACGATATCATTATCAACCTGACCGTCGGATGCAAAAATATCGAACACTTCAATTCAATCATGTCGCGCCTGAAGAGCATCAACCACGTACATTCGATTCAGAGAGGATTTGCGTGAATAAAAACAGGCTGAAAAACGGAGGATAACTATGATAGCAGTTGTACAGAGAATATCGGACGGAAGCGTGGTCGTCGAAGGCAAAACCGTCGCGGAATGCGGAGAGGGACTTTACGTGCTGCTCGGCGTGACACATGACGACACTGAGGAAGACGCGCGCCTTCTCGCGGATAAAATCGTCAAAATGCGGATTTTTACCGACGAAAATGACAAAATGAACCTCTCTGTTGCCGATGTCGGCGGAGGGATAATGGTGGTTCCGAATTTCACCCTCTATGCCTCGTACAGACGCGGAAACCGACCGGATTATATGAATTCCGCATCACCAAGTAAAGCAGAGCCGCTGTTCGACTATTTTGTCTCGTATCTCAGAACACTGCACAATAAGGTGTCGCAGGGCGTTTTCGGCGCTCATATGATAATATCCGCAACCCTGAACGGCCCCGTTACGATACCGATGTATTCCGACGTTTTAAAACAGCCCAAAAGCAAAAAAGATTAATTAAAATGATTTTAAAAATTAATGGAAACATAAAACCGTATTATGTTCAGACACTGGCGATGATTTTCTTCCCGGGTGTAAAATTTCCCGAGGATGAAGAAGAAAATGCCGAAACAATCACTGCTCAGCTTGATATGAGCGAAAACGGAGAGGAAATTCAAGCCTCTGTCAGACTGCGGCAGGGGGATAAAACCTCGTTTGCCGAATCGAGAGTCAGAACAGACACCTCCGACGCGGCCAGAAGCCGGAAAATCGCCGCCGGTGAGGCCTTTATGCGAGCGGGAATTGATTTTACGGGCTTCACTCCGCCGTGGGGGATTCTGACCGGAGTCAGACCCGCAAAAGTGGCGACAGAGCTTCTCGACAGCGGTAAAACTCCAGAGGAAGCCGCGCAGATCATAAGCCGTGACTATTTTGTCAGCCCGATCAAGGCAAAGCTCGCGGCGGATGTGGCGTCGGCTGAGGCAAAGCTCATCACGGACAGCGTCAGACGGGACTGCAGCGTGTATATCGGAATCCCGTTCTGCCCGACGAGATGCGCATATTGCTCGTTCGTGTCGTACACCTCTCCGGGACTTCTGAAGCTCATCCCCGAATATCTGACCGCACTCTCACGTGATATCGACGGAATTTTCGGTATCATTGATTCGCTCGGAATGAAGGTGCGCTCGGTCTATATCGGCGGAGGAACACCAACGATTCTGGACGAAAAACAGCTCGATTTCCTCCTGTCACAGGTCAATAAAAACGTCAGCGGACTTGAGGAATTCACCCTCGAAGCCGGACGCCCCGACACAATCACCGCGGAAAATCTGAAAGCCGCTTACGAGCACGGAGTCGATAGAATCAGCGTGAACACACAGACCATGAACGACGAGGTGCTGAAGAAAATCGGGCGCGCTCACGACTCGGCAATGTTCATGCGAGCCTACGAAACCGCCAAAAACAGCGGAATCCCGAATATCAACGTCGACCTCATCGCGGGACTGCCGTACGATACAACCGAGTCTTTTGTGAATTCAATCGACCGCGTGATTTCGCTCGACCCCGAAAATATCACCGTCCACACCTTCAGCGTCAAAAAATCCTCGGAATTCAAAACTGAGGGCAGATTCGACGCCTCCTCTAAAACCGCAGCCGAAAGCGTCGAGTATTCGCAAAAGGCGCTCGGTGAAAACGGATACCTCCCGTACTATATGTACCGGCAGAAAAACACCGTCGGCAACCTCGAAAATGTGGGATACGCAAAAAACGGCCACGAGGGACTTTACAACGTCTATATGATGGAGGAGGTCCACTCAATCTTTGCCTCGGGCGCGTCGTCGGTGACAAAGCTCGTCTCACTTCCCGCAGAGGACGGCAGCGTCAGAATAGAACGCTTTTTCCGCCCGAAATATCCGTACGAATATCTCAGAGACTGCGCGGAGGAGGACTATAAACTCGGCGAACTTTATAAAATGGCACACGAATTTTTCGGCAGATAATACAATCTGTCATCAATATAAAAAGGAAATAATATGATAAATCTGCATCTCAACATTAATAACGCAAATGAAGCGCGCGATTTTATCTCGAATTGTGAGGCTGCATTCGCAAAAGAAATCACGGATGCGATCTATAGTATTATGGACAATCATGAGAACAGGCTGATAATGCTCTCGGGACCTACGTGCTCGGGAAAAACCACAACAGCCCGCAGACTTACCGATCGCATAACCGAAAGCGGACACCGCGCCGTAGTCATGTCTATAGACGACTTCTTCC
Source organism: Eubacteriales bacterium (assembly GCA_051893885.1). Taxonomy (GTDB): domain Bacteria; phylum Bacillota; class Clostridia; order Oscillospirales; family CAG-272; genus UMGS1696. Next base: position 240 of record JBJFHS010000197.1, on the reverse strand, counting down.
TCGACAGAAGCTCCCGCAATAGAGTTGACACGGAAGCGCCGGATTATGACAGCGTAAAAGCCATAGACCTCGAGTATTTTGAGCTATTTATCGGCAGACTTCTCCGCGGCGATAGCGTATTAATGCCGGTTTATGATTTCAGCTCCACTTCAAGAGTCGGATATAACGAATATATTCCGCATGAAAACGATATATATGTGTTTGAAGGGATTCAGGCAGTCTATCCCGAAATAACATCTC
>JBJFHS010000196.1:0-2913 GCA_051893885.1 Eubacteriales bacterium | reverse complement strand
GGGACGCTTCTTGTAATGAAGCATAATGACTTCGTCATTGGCAAGAACTTCAAAACGGGTTATCTTTTTAGGTGTAATGCGTATGGTGGCGGTATCACTTCGGACTGGTTAGTCTGCCTCACGGGCGTGATATAGATATCCTCGACCTTAGAAAGGGTGGAGCGAGCTCGTAGGGGCCGCCGAGACCCTACTCGAGACAGCCGTATGGAATACCTTGATTTTGTAACTTATAATAAAGAAATACTGACTCACGTCGTTTTGAAGTGAACGAACAATTCAGTCAGCTGCGGAACTGGCAATTAAGTTGTTCTTCAAAATGCACGTGAATCAGTATTTTTATGTCGTTATACTTCATTTCAAGAAGCGTCCGTGTCCCCCGTTCCCCATATTTCAGAATCCATCGGATATTATTCCTGTTTTTCCACTTGATTTTCAGAGAGTTTTGTATTACAATAGCTAAAAGGAATTAAAATGGATATTAATGTATAAAACTCTCCCCTGCCCGCGAAAAAAGGCAATTATTGGTAATGCACTCCTGCCGGCGGGGAAAAGCGAAGGTGAATATTGCGATGAAGAAAAAAAATAAACCAAAACTGCTCTTTGCCTCTGCCATAGCAGTACTTGCCGCTGCAACAGCCGTGCTTGCCTCACCGATAACATCTGCGGCTGATGTATCCGCAGCGGATGTAAAGGAAATCCGAACATACAACAACCAGTTTGTCGATGTGGCATCCGATGCATGGTATTATTCAAGCGTCGCCGGAGCATATTCGCTCGGACTTGTCTCAGGTGTCGACGACACGCATTTCTTACCGGACGGCAGTGTTACAATCGCGCAGACAATAAAGATAGCGGTTTCGTGCCACCAGCTCCTGACCGGCGGAAAAGTCGACGACAGCGCGATCCCGACCGGCCAGAACTGGTACGACGGATATGTCTCCTACGCCAAGCAGAACGGCATCGTCACCGAAGATTATGAAAACTACAGTTCCCCCGCCACACGTGCCCAGACCGCAGTCCTGCTTTCACGCGCAATCACCTCCTCCGGCGCGGATTTTGAGGAGATAAACTCGATTTCGTTCGGCGATATACCCGACGTAAGCGTTGACGCATGGTATGCCGGCGCGGTTTACAGACTGTACCGCTGGGGAATTATGACAGGCGGCACGGACGGAAAAGTCAACCCGAACGGCACGCTCAAGCGCAGCGAAATTTCCGCCCTGATACTCAGAATCGCCTACCCTGACAAGCGTGTCGACGTGAGCAAAACGGATTCATCGTCATCCACAACCGCTCCGTCACCCTCAGAACCGTCAGCTTCTTTCAATGGATCGGCAGAAATTTACTCCGGCGAGATAAAAAATCAGTCGTTTACCGGAATCACCTCGTTCGGCGCGGAATTCACCTGCTACGACGGCTCATGGATACCGCACGCGTCGTACTCACTCGAGCTTGTGAACAACATAATCCTCGAGAGCGACAACATCTCTTTCCGCCTGTATAAAAACTGCGGTTACGAGGCTCTCGGAATAGTGCGCGGCTGGCTGAACGGAGCGGCAGTTGGAGCCGACGGCACGATGGTCAGCGAAATATCAGACGTCTACTCCGAGCTCAACGACCTGTTTTATCTCTTTATCGACGGCAAACGCGTGACGATATCCGAGCTGTGGTATGCCGACCACGGCGACTACACAACATACGCGTTTTATTTCGATGAAACGGTTGACGTCGGCTCAGCGGAGGATATAAAGCTCCTGTGCGGCAGGGAAAACTCTGACACTCTGTCTCTGTGCGGACTGGGCGAGCTCGCGGTTTTAGTCGACAATGCGGAAAAAAATCTGACGTACGCCGGCGACATAAACACGTCAGTCGGGAACGAGGGTTACGACACATACGGCGAGGCGTACACAACCGCGGTGTCGGATGCAAAGGAATCGGCGGAAATCTTGTTTGAAGAAAAAAATTCGCGCTGCCTTGTGCTGTATGGCTGCGGCCTCTACGGCAAAAGCAAAAGCGAATACCGGCTGATTTTCATTTTCCCCGACGGAACGACGCAGACCGTGGCGACGCAGAAGCTGTCCGGAATACGAATGTCGGAAAACGTGCTCTACTACACCGTAACCGCACCGGACGGTCAGAAGCTGCAATATGGCGTGAATTTCGGCGGATGAGTTACAAAACGCAAATAGGGGGCGGCAGATTCCGTTCCCTTTTTATTTGCGCAAAACAAGCTGAAAAATAATGCGAAAAATTTTGAATTTGGTATTGACAAAGGACGCTCGTTCTGGTATAATATAAAACGCTGAAACAAATCAGCGAAAAGAATATGCTAATATGGCTCAGTTGGTAGAGCACATCCTTGGTAAGGATGAGGTCCCCGGTTCGAATCCGGGTATTAGCTTAAAAAGACGGCATTCGGATGATTTCGGATGCCATTTTTAATTCCGCGATAAAATGCGTGACACACTCACATGAACCTGACACACAAAAAACCGTCGGTTATAAAGTGCACCATGTCGCCTCCCATTTCCAGACACAGCGCAATGTCGTCCGGTGACGGAACAAGGGGCTCCGACGGGTGTGAATGTGCGGAAAATCTCCTCGGGAAGTTTTCAAGAATGATGTCAAAATCGCACTCCGTTCCGACGCTCATTTTATTGTAAATCGGACTGAGCAGATGCCACACCGAAAAAAACGCCGCACCAAGCTCGCTCCCGGTATTTATATCGTCACGCCTGCACATTATATAACTTGCGGTTTCTTCAAAAAGCAAATCTGAATAACTCATTTTAATCACAATATTTATGTAAAATTAAACGAAAAAAGAGATTAGAAAACCTAATCTCTTTTTCAATGAAATGTTGGCGAATACCGATTTTCCCAAGCGGTCGCCCGCGAAGTATTTTAGGCACG
>JBJFHS010000195.1:0-11522 GCA_051893885.1 Eubacteriales bacterium | reverse complement strand
TGGAGAGCGGTGGTGTAAATCATTCTCGTGTATGAAGCGTTCGTTCCGTTCATGAGCACGTCAGGGTCGGAGGCGAAGTAAATATACACGTCGTCAGGTATATCTGACATAAGCTCCTTTGCCTCCTCTGAGAGCGTGTACACCTGCTCCTCTGTCATGTCGACGTACCAGTTGTACTTGCCCGCCAGAGCGGTGAAGATAATATTGAAAATTACAACTATAGCCACAAACGAGATTGTGAACACCGTTGCGACCGAGCCGTATTTGAATTTACGCGATTGTGTAAAGCCTGTTCTCATCGGATTTTTCCTCCTTTATGCGTATCTTCTTCTCTCGTATACGCGGACGGCAAGGAACAGGAAAATCGCGGCTATCGAGATGTAGTAAACGGTTGCGGAAATATCAAAAATACCGTAGGTAAAGTTGACGTAGCGTGAGTAGACCGAAATCCAGTCGAGGATATAGCGGATGAAGTATGTGTCGATGAGTCCGTTGAATATTGCCGCAGCGACGAAGCAGACAAGGATTGCCATTGTGATAATGCAGGCGGTTACGGTGCTCTCTGTGAGGGTGGATGCGAAAATTCCGACCGCGATGAAGCACATACCGATGAGCAGCATTGCGATAAGGCAGCCCGCAGCTTTTCCGACGTTGAGCCCGTCCTCGGCGTAGAGATTGAGGGGGAGGTAGTACAGGCAGGATACGAGCACGCTTCCCGCAAACATTGTATAAGCCGCGAGGAATTTAGCCATGATCATGCCGGTTATTGATACGGGCGAGGTCATGAGCAGCTGCTCGGTTCTCGTTCTTCTCTCCTCTGCAAAGGAGCGCATGGTGAGAAGCGGAATTATTACGATGTAGCCGAAAATCATCAGCTGGAAGTAGCCCGAGACGTCGGAGGTCTGTGACTGGAGAGTAGAAAACGCGAACATAAAGCCCGATATTCCAAGGAAAACGGCTATGAACACATATCCGAGAGGCGTAGTGAAATACTGGCGCATCTCCTTTTTGTATATTGCAAACATTTTTATTTCTCCTGAATTTATTTAGATTAGAGATACTCTGAATAAATCAACCTTGAATCAGAGTTTTCTCAGCTGTTCTTTTCCATTATCTTGATGAAGACCTCTTCAAGATTCATTCCGACCGCCTCAAGACCGATCACCGGCCATCCGCGCTCACTCATAGCGTAGAACAGCGGCTTGCGTATATCCACGCCCTTTTCGGATTCAATGACAAATGTGTAGCTGTCGAGCTCCCTCTCGCCCGTCTGTTCTGCAGAAATGACTCCCGGGAGACGTGAAAGCGCGTTCTGCACCTCTCTGACCGGGCCGCAGATTTTTACGCTGTAGCGGCGGTTGTCCTCCACAGCCTGAGTGATGCTCTCTGTCTTTTCGTCCGCTATGATCTTTCCCTCGTTGATTATGATGATTCTGTCGCAAACCGACTGCACTTCGGAGAGGATGTGGGTCGAGAGGATAACGGTGTGCGTTTTTCCGAGGTTTCGGATGAGGTTTCGTATCTCGATAATCTGCTTCGGGTCAAGACCGACCGTGGGCTCGTCGAAGATTATGACCGGAGGGTTGCCGATAAGAGCCTGAGCTATGCCGACTCTCTGTCTGTATCCCTTTGAGAGGTTCTTGATGAGGCGGCGGCGGACGTCGTCTATCTTTGTGACCTGACAGACCTCGTTTATGTGCGCGTCCCTCTTGAGCTTGCAGTTTTTTATGTCATATACGAAGTTCAGGTATTCGTCGACGGTCATATCGATGTAAAGCGGCGGCTGCTCGGGCAAAAATCCGATGAGCTTTTTCGCCTCGTTCGGATTTTCAAGGATGTCTATTCCGCCGACCTTAGCTTCACCCGAGGTTGAGGAGAGATAACCCGTGAGGATATTCATGGTCGTGGATTTGCCTGCGCCGTTCGGTCCGAGGAATCCGACTATCTCGCCCTTTGACACCTTGAAGCTGATGTCGTCGAGCGCGAATTTCGAGCCGTAATTTTTTACGAGATTGTTTATTTCTATCATAACTAATGCAATGCTACCTCCGTGCTGATTTATTGACGTATTACAGCATATAATTTCATAAAATTATATCACGGATTTATAAATAAATCATGAACGAACATACCTTTTCGTCAATTTTGTGTGTTTTTTATGTGATGCGGAGTAAATTTTTTTCTGAATAATACAAAACAGGATTAAATTATCGCTATTCCCGCGCCCATCGTTCCTCTGACTCCCTTCATTCCGCGGTGAGAGTAGTACGTCCCGGTATCGCAGCAGGTGCAGTCGGGACTTATATCAATCCTCTCCCGACTGACTCCGGCACAGACAAGAATTTCCGTGTTCATTGACGTCAGGTCTGCGTGCGGCTTGTCGTAGCTTTTGTAGTCCACGTTGCGGCGCAGAAAATCTTTCCCCCGCATCTCACGCACCTCGTCGAGGAAATTTTCCCCCACCTCAAAGCAGCAGACCCCGATATGAGCACCGATTGCTGCGGTTATGCTGTCAGAGAGTGCGCCGAGGGAGAGCATTTTTTCGACAGCCACTGACGCTATCCCCTTGACCGTGCCTCTCCAGCCCGCGTGAACCGCAGATATCACCGGCTTGCCGTCGTCCCTCAGACCGCAGAGGAGTATCGGAACGCAGTCCGCTACCTTGATTATCGGAATGACGCTTCTCTCAGCCGTAACAAAGCCGTCGCCATCCTCACCGCGCTCCCTGACTGTACCCTCGCCGGCGTTTGATCTGCCGATTTCACGGACATTTGCGGAGTGAATCTGATGGAGCGTGACTGTGTTCTCCATGCCGCACCTGTTTTCGGTAATCTGCCGCGCGAATATATCGATATTTTTTCGCACAACGTCGTCGCTGTCGCCGAGATTATATGTGATGTTGAGGCTTTTTGTGTGCTCAAGTGTGCTTACTCCGCCCTCCCTGCATGAAAAGCCGTGGCAGACGCCGTACTTTGCATATTCGTCGAGCAGAGTGGATTTATAGAGTATTCCGCTTTTGTAAAACATAACAAAACCAAAGGAACCGCCGCAAAATTATATTTTACCGCTCTTTTCTCCGCACAACTATAGTTTGATTTTCCGAAAAACACTCAAACAGAATTTGTTATTTGCAAATTTGTCTCCATTGCAAGTTGTGTATTCAGACGTTATAATATAACCAACGAAAGCGCTTATCGTAAAAAACAAAAATACAAAAAATACATTATCTCAGTCAAAAGGAGAACAAAATCATGGAATATACAACTATTATCGGTCAGAACATCGCAAAGCTCCGCAGAGAAAAGGAAAGCAAACAGGAAGAACTCGCCGCTTACGCAGGGGTGTCGGCACAGGCAGTTTCAAAGTGGGAAAACGGCGGAATGCCTGACCCGGACCTGCTCCCGAAAATCGCGGATTTTTTCAATGTATCAATCGACGCGCTGTACGGACGCAATGTTTATGAGTCGGAATCTTTCTGTAAAATGCTTGTCGAAAATACTTCAGGTGAAAATTGGTCCGACAAGGCGTTTGATATCTGCTCGCTTCTGATACAGACACCAAACTCAGATCCGAATAATCCGCCCGCAATTACCACGCTCGACGAAGATACTGAAGCAATCATTATAAACGTACAGAGCGACGGCTACTTCGCAAAGCTCTGCAACTCCGCTGCCACACGTTACTTCATGCTTATGCCGGATTATTCCGAGAAAAAGCCCGAACTGTTCGACTGCGGTTATCACGATTTGTTCCGCGATCTTGGCGACGAAAATTTCTTTGCTGCGCTTAAATATCTCGTATCACGCGAATCGGACAAGTCTTTTACCGCTAATCTTTTCGTCAAACAGCTTGGATTCGACGAAAAAACAGCCGACGCAGCGATAAAAAGGCTTCAAAAATACCATCTGATATCCAGTATATCCGCAGAAATAGATGACGAAGAAATCACCATGTATAAAACAGAAAGAAATCCGTCCTTCATCGCCATGCTTACCTTCGCAAAAGAGATAGCAAATTGAATTTAAAATCCATTGATTTTAAGAACGTGCTGTATTTACACGAAAAATGTAATCTACAGCACGCTTCTTTGTTAATTTTTGAAATATAAATTTTTGCGGCAGTCCCCCATTCCTTTCATAAATCATCTTATCAGAATAACGGACTGATTTTTCTGCATTACTTTACTTCAATGATGCTCTCGTCCCACATTTCGGGAGCTTCGTAGCCGAGAAGATTTACAACTGTAGCGGCAACGTTGGAAAGTCCGTACGAACCCTCTGTCTTTACGGTGTAGCTGTCGGCGTACTTGTTGTCGTAGATAATGCACGGAACGGGATTGAGCGTGTGGCTCGTCTTAGCCTTGAGAGAACCGTCCTTGTTGTGCTTTACCGCCTTTGTCTTCTTGTCGAACTCAGCCATCTCGTCCGCGTTGCCGTGGTCAGCCGTGATTATTGCGACGCCGCCTACCTTGTCAACCACAGGGAGAATTCTGCCGAGCTGTAAATCAAGTGCCTCCATAGAGCAGATTGTCGCCTCAAGGCTGCCGGTGTGTCCGACCATGTCTCCGTTGGGGAAGTTCACTCTGATGCAGTCGTACTTTCCGCTCTCGAGAACCTCAATAACGCGGTCTGTGATCTCAGCGCACTTCATCCACGGTCTCTGCTCGAACGGAACGATGTCGGAGGGGATTTCCTCGTAGGTCTCGTATTCATCGGAGAACTTTCCGCTGCGGTTTCCGTTCCAGAAGTAGGTGACGTGTCCGAATTTCTGCGTCTCGGAAATTGCAAACTGCGAAATCTTCATGTCAGCGAGGTATTCGCCCATCGTGTTGGTGATTTCCGGCGGAGAAACGAGGTAACGTGACGGGATGTGGAGGTCTCCGTCGTACTCAAGCATACCTGAGTAAATAACATTCGGGACGCGAACTCTGTCGAACTTGTCAAAGTCAGCGCCGCCTTCAAACGCCTTGGATATCTCGATCGCGCGGTCGCCTCTGAAGTTGTAGAACACTACTGAGTCGCCGTCGTTTATTGTGCCGACAGGATTGCCGTTTTCAGCGATGACGAAAGGCGGGAGGTCCTGGTCGATTGCGTGGGTTTCCGCTCTGTATGTCTCAACAGCCTCGTGTGCGCTTGCGAACTGTCTTCCCTCGCCGAGCACGTGAGTCTTCCAGCCGAGATCCACCATGCCCCAGTTTGCCTCGTATCTGTCCATTGTGATTACCATTCTGCCGCCGCCGGACGCAATTTTTACGGAGCAGTTTTCGTCCGACAGGCCCGCGATGAACTCCTCAAACGGATCGATATATTCGAGCGCGGAGGTTTCGCCAACGTCGCGTCCGTCGAGCAGGATGTGGATGCGGATGTTCTTCACGCCCTCTTTTTTGGCTTCGGTGAGCATTGCCTTGAGGTGGTCGATGTGCGAGTGAACATTTCCGTCGGAGAAAAGTCCGATGAAGTGGAATGTGGAGTCGTTATCCTTTACGTTGCTTACAAGTGTTTTCCATGTGTCGGAGGCGAACATTTTGCCCGACTCAATTGATGCGGAGACGAGCTTTGCACCCTGAGCGAACACCTGACCGCTGCCGAGAGCGTTGTGACCGACCTCGGAGTTGCCCATGTCGTCGTCGGAGGGGAGACCGACCGCGGTTCCGTGAGCCTTGAGAGTCACCATCGGGTAATTATTCATCAGTCTGTCGAGGTTCGGGGTTCTCGCGAGACGTACAGCATTTGCCTCAGACTCGGGAGCAATTCCGACGCCGTCCATTACGATTGTAAGCACAGGTCTTATCGCAGGTGCATTTTCGATTTTCTTCAGTGTTTTCATGTTTTTTATCCTTTATATTAAAAATTTAGATTTGGCTTTGATTAATGTACGACTCCGATTCTCTGAACGCATCGTACAGGTTGAGGACGTCGATTCCGGCTTTTTTCGCCATTCTGTAAGTCTGACCGGCTCCGCTTTTTATCGCGCCGTTGTAATACGCAACGCAGAACGAGGAGAGACTGACCATATATTCATTCCGTTTTTTCATGCAGTCGGGTGTGTGCTCACGCGAGGAATATCGGATGCTAGAGGCGTATCCCTTGATTTTCTGATATTCCCTGACCGAGTACAGCCCGTTCGGCTTTTCGGCGTGCCATTTTTCAGTCTGGTTTGCACATGGGAGGGCGAGAATCAGCTCAACGTCGAGATTATTCTTTATTGCGCGGATGACAGCCTGCTCCGCCAGCATATCGAAGCCGAGCGCGCCTCCGCAGATGAAATACTGGTATCCGATTGAGTACAGCTCGCTTATGGTGTGGTCAAGCAGTGGTGGAAGAAGCTGCTCGTCGTGAACCGGTATCCCCCTGTGCCCGGTAAAGCAGCAGGTATTTTCGTGCGTCATAAACAGCGGAAGCGGAGTGGATATTTCTTCAATGATTTCTGTCATGTTTTACTCCGGAATTTATCAACGTGAATTGTCAGATATTATACATTGCAAATATTAACGGCTCTGCTCACCGCCGATAAAAATATTATTAACACGAACATTGACAATCCATGTGCGATATGTTATTATAAAAGAATAACGCAGGATCTGGGTCTCGGTAAAAAAGTTCAGGAGCTGCCGGATATTTCCCACAATGTATATTATACCATATCGGAGCGGATTTTTACATGGTTTGTGTGCTGTTTCCCGATAAAAATTTTGAAAATTTTATTTTATCCGCCCTCGAGCTGCTGGGATATGAGTATCAGAGCGGTCTGAGTCCGTCTTCCGGCGCGGTCATATGCTCAGAGAGCGAGCTTGACGGGGCGATATCGTATTACTCGGCGGAAGAAGAAAAGCCGGTTTATGTCGTAATATCGAAAAACCGTGCCGCTCAAAGGCTTTGCGACAGTGCCGACAGCGAGGTCCGTTTTCTGCACTACCCGTTTTCGATTTCGGCTTTGGCGTCACTGATAAACGGCGCACATGACACGACAGAACCGAACAACTGCGGCGAAGTCGAATATTTTCCCGAAAAAGGCGTGGTGTCGTTCAACGGCAAAAAAGTGCAGCTTACCGAGCGCGAGGGGCTGTTGTTCTCGTATCTGTTCAGCCGCAGGGGGGAAATTGTCAGCCGCGAGGAGATTTCAGCTTCGGTATGGGGCAGGAGCGACTCTATCACGAATGTATCGGACGTTTACATCAGCTACCTGCGGAAAAAGCTCGCGCCGCTTCTCGGTCAGGGAGTCATCCGCTCGGTTCACGGGGTCGGTTATATTCTCGATATATGAGAACAATTCACTTCTGCTTTCAAATTTTGTTTAAATTTTATTGAAAATAAAGGTTTACTTTTTTTATCTGCGGCTATATAATGTAATATAATGAGGGAAATTTTCTGCTTAGCTTTCTGCTCAGCGGAATAATCGCATTTTCACCTCAAAAATCAAACACATATAATATAAGGAATGATCTATGTCCGACAAATATAAAATAACCATCACCTTAGACAGCAAGCTCGCCAAAAAGATTTACCGCACTGTCTCAAACATAGAGGACGACGTCGACTCGATCCTCGCACGCGACCCCGCCGCCAAAAACCGCTCCGAGGTAGTGCTGCTGTATTCGGGATTTCACGCGCTTCTTCTGTACCGCCTCGCACACGCGATGAATCAAAAAGGGCTTGAAATTCCCGCGAGGGCCGTGTCTCAGTTCGCGAAATTTCTGACCGGAATCGAGATTCACCCGGGCGCAAAAATCGGAAAAGGCCTGTTTATCGACCACGGCTCGGGTGTAGTAATCGGAGAAACCGCTGTGATCGGCGACTACTGCACAATATATCAGGGAGTAACGCTCGGCGGAACGGGAAAAGAAGTCGGAAAACGCCACCCGACGCTCGGCAACAACGTGATGATAGGCGCGGGAGCAAAATTACTCGGCAATTTCACGGTCGGCGACAACTCCAAAATAGCATCCGGCGCTGTGGTTCTCGGAAATGTCCCCGCAAACTGCACCGCGGTCGGAATCCCCGCTCATGTTGTAAAGCGTGACGGCGAAAAGGTAAAAGCCGAAGCCGACCTCGACCAGGTGAACATCCCCGACCCGGTTGAAAATGAAATCGAGGCCCTCGAAAAGCGCGTGGCACAGCTTGAGGAGCTCATCAAAAAACAAACGGAAAAAAACTGAGATATACATAAAAACAATGCAAAACAGAGGAGGTGAAAGCATGAAGTGTCCGCACTGCGGAAAAGAAATCGAGGACGACAGCAAATTCTGCAAATACTGTACGAAACGTATCGAATCGGACACCGGCGGGCTGAATTCAACGGATAATCCCGAAAACAGTATTCCGCCGCACTATCCGATAGACATGAATCCTCCCGAGTTCCAAAAGTCAAATTCTGTCCGAAAAGGTACCTCCAAGCTCCGCGCTCTGGTGTCGGTTATACTTTATATTTCGCTGCTGTTTATCTTCCAGTCATGCGTAACGTCCGGATACACCACCTCGCTCATGCTTGACTCTCCGATTCCGGGCACAACGTCAGACGAAGCCGCGCTCGACTATATGCAGAATCTCGTCGACCGCGTAAACGAAAAAACGACGATAATTCTCCTCATCGCGAACCTGCTCGTGCTGCTCTCCGTATGCCTGATATTTCAGCTCCGCAGAAAAAATCCGCGCGTCGAGATGTCTGTTTTCCGTGTAAATCCGTTCAGATTCGCTTCTTTTGCGGTTTTCGGCATGGCTTTGAACGTTTTTGTCTCGTGCACGCTCTCCTTCATTCCTCTCCCGGATGAAATTTTGTCTTCGTTTGAATCGACCTACAGCACTCTTTATTCGGGCGGCGGTATCAACTCTCTGATTGTCGAAATTTTCAGCGTAGCTGTCGTTGCGGGCATTGTCGAAGAAATTATTTTCCGTGGCATAGCTCTCCGCCGACTTATTCCGGCTTTCGGGAACTTCTGGTCGGTCGTCATCACCGCGCTGCTGTTCGGTCTGGCTCACGGAACGCCGATTGCAATAGGATATGCGTTTCTTATCGGGCTTCTCTTCGGGACAATTTTTGTCTGCTATAAGTCGATTGTCCCGTGCATTGTCTGCCACATTTTCTTCAATCTGACGTCTTACCTGTTATCCGCCGCGCCCGAGTATTCGATTTTCTTCATCTATGTTATATCAATCGCGCTGATAATTCTTCTCACTTACCGTATTTTCATTCGCCGCCCGACATTTTACGATATTTTTTACGACACCGATTCGTTGATTCCGCCGATAAACGAACGCGAGCGCGAAATCGTGTCAAAGCTGCGCGAAATGCAGAAAACCGGCGATGCTGACCCGGATGAGCTGGTGACTCTTGCGGACGATTGGGAAGAAAACCGAAAATCCACAGGCAAATCTTCAAAAAAGCATTGAATCACTGTATTTTTATTCAATTTATACATCAAAGGACTGATAAAAAATGAAGCTTTACAACTCATTGACCCGCACAAGAGACGAATTTCTGACGCACGAACCGGGCAAATGCACAATGTACACCTGCGGCCCGACCGTATATCACTTCGCGCACATCGGCAACCTGCGGACATATATAATGGAAGACATCCTCGACAAATACCTGCGCTACACCGGTCTCGATGTGACGCGCTGCATGAACATAACCGACGTCGGACATTTGTCAAGTGACGCTGACACAGGTGAAGATAAAATGCTCAAGGGTGCAAAGCGTGAGCACAAATCCGTAATGGAAATCGCACAGTTTTACACCGAAGCGTTCTTTGAAGACTGCCGCAAACTGAACATCCGCAAGCCAGAAATCATCGTACCCGCGACCTCCTACATCCCGCAGTTCATCGAAATGGTGCAGACCTTACTGGACAAAAATTTTGCTTACATCGCCGAAGGAAACGTGTATTTCGACACCTCAAAGCTCAAAGAATACTACGTTTTCAACAAGCATGATGCGGAGGATCTCGAGGTCGGAGTAAGAGACGGAGTCGAGGAAGACAAGGCAAAGCGCAACAAAACCGACTTCGTTCTCTGGTTCACAAAGTCAAAATTTGACGATCAGGAGCTGAAATGGGAAAGCCCGTGGGGTCTCGGTTATCCGGGCTGGCACATCGAATGCTCCGCGATTTCCGTCAACAATCTCGGCGAATATCTTGACCTGCACTGCGGCGGAATCGACAACGCCTTCCCTCATCACACAAACGAAATAGCTCAAAGTGAGGCGTATCTTGGTCACGAATGGTGCTCGCATTGGTTCCACGTGCTGCATCTGAACACCGCCACAGGCAAAATGTCCAAATCTTCCGGAGAATTTTTGGTGCTTTCGCTGCTTGAAGAAAAGGGATATTCCCCGATGGTTTACCGCTTGTTCTGCCTCCAGTCACATTACAGAAAGAATCTCGTCTTCTCGTGGGAGGCCATGGATTCGGCGAAAACCGCTTATTCCAAGCTCATAACAAAGATTGCCGGGTTGAATTTTGGCGATAATTCTCCTATCGACAACGAACAGTATGCCGCTCTGAAGCAGAAGTTCACCGACGCGATGGACAACGATCTGAACACCTCCCTCGCCATAACCGCGATTTACGATGTGTTGAAGGCGAAAACAAATGACTCGACAAAAATTGCTCTCATTGATAATTTCGACACAGTTCTCTCGCTCTCACTCATCGACGAAGCGAAGAAGCTGAAGGCCCATCTCGAGGAGGAAAAAAAGGCGGCGGCAAATGCTGAGCTCGTTATCACCTGCCTGACTCCCGGCGTCGACGCGGACATCCGAAGCGAGGTCGAAGCTCTCATAAAACAGCGCGCCGAAGCAAAAAAATCAAAGGATTTCGCATCAGCAGACGCCCTCCGCGACAAGCTGACCGCAATGGGCATCACGCTCAAGGACGGTAAAAATGAAGTAAGCTGGGAGAAAAACTGATTCCATAATTTGGTAAAACAAAACCGTTTTCAACGATGAATATATCAAAATCTGATATATCTTCCGGCGAAAACGGTTTTTGTATTTTTATTCACAGCATTCAGTCAAAAGCATTGATAAAATCAACTCGCAGAGCTGTCAGGTGAGACCATCGGATGGCTTTTTTGTGTCTTCGTGGACGTGAAGAGTGCCGTTTAAGAACAATTTTGCTCTCTCCGGCGCGTCTTTTGCGTCTCCCCACGGCTCTTCCTCGTAGCGGTAGTCGAACTTCTTGCAGAACCAGCTGACATCCGCGCGGAGCTTGTCAAAATAATTTTTCTCAACTTCGCTGATTTCCTTGTAAAATTCTGCAAACTCCTTCTTGCTGAGTCTTTCCTTTGCGGCGCGGATAAATTTGCCATAGTGATTTAGGCAGAAATACGGCGCGGATTTGGCTTTGACGCGGAATTTTTCGTCGTTCTGCCAAAGGAGGGCGGCAGTTTCAATCATCCTCGTGAAGTTGTAGTCGATTCTGTCGCATATGTAGCAGCTGTGCTCGAGCTTATCAAGACGTTTCGCCGCATTTTCGCCGGTTTTTCCAATCATCAGCGACGACATACTGCCCTCAATGTCCTTCG
>JBJFHS010000194.1:0-2933 GCA_051893885.1 Eubacteriales bacterium | reverse complement strand
GGTTAGGTCTTTTGCGAGAACAGCTCAGACGGCTGCTTTCTCTTGGTTCGGGTGTTTCCTCAATATGATGTTCAGTGAAAATCTGATTGATGTAACGTCTGATTCTGGATTTTCTTTCGTTTCACCTCATACGAACCGCCAAGCTGTATAATATGTTTGATATATTCATTGTGTTCCGCGCATCTTATCAGCAGTCTTTGGATAACGATTGTTTTCGACAAGCAGCAGTAAAAAGTTTATCCGGTTCCCCCTACCCATAGACATTCGTGATTTTATATTGGAATGCCGAAGGCGTCTATACACACGATGGTAATACTCCGTCCAATGTACGGTGAACAGGAATGTATTACATTTTTGTACGCGTTAACAAAGGAAATCGAAATTCACAAAAATAAAAAAGTGCTGAAAAAACATCATTTCCAGCACTAAATGGCGTTCCCGAGGTGATTCGAACACCCGACCTACCGCTTAGGAGGCGGTCGCTCTATCCTGCTGAGCTACGGAAACGTATTCTCGAACAATAGCAACAGTGAATTGTCCGATCAAGTTAAATTATACCACAGACGACTTCAAAATGCAATAGCTTTTTTTGATTTGTTCAGCAAAATACTGCGGGACTTCATTTACAGCTTGATTTTTTTATGCTGCGGTGATATAATTACATGGTATAAATAATTTTCATCGGGAGGAAAAAATGCCAAACAACGAGCTTACCGAGGTTGAGCTTAACAAAATCAAGGAAGAGATAGCCTATCGCCAGAGTGTTCTGACGCCGAAATTTATTGCCGAGGTTCAGCGCACCAGAGCTTTCGGCGACCTTTCCGAAAACGACGAATACCGCAGTGCAAAGCGTGAGCTCAACCGGAATTATTCCAGAATCAGATACCTTAAAGCTATGCTTGAGAATGCGGTGGTTGTGAATTACGAGTCTGAAGAGGACAAAATCGGACTGTTCGACCACGTGACCCTTTGGTACGAGGACGACGAGGAGGAAAGAACAATCACAATTGTAACTCCGCTCCGCCATGATATACTGAACGACCGCATTTCTAAGGACTCACCGCTCGGTCAGGCTCTGCTCGGACACAGAGAAGGTGACAGGATATTAATCAAGGTAAATGACAAATATTCGTATTACGTGGTAGTGCGCGAGCTGATAAAAGGTGAGGACGACGATTCACTGAAAATAAACTGATTTTTTACTTGTTTATATTGTCTTAAAACGCAAACACGCTATGTGAATATTGCACAAATTTTATGGCTTATTTTGTCGCACAAATAACTATTTATCAATTATAACCTCTGTTACACTTGACATTACTGCTTTTTTGTGCTATCATTAGGGTATTGATAATGAACGTTTCACCGTTATCATCCCAAAATCTTATTAAAATGGAGAGTTGTTATGGAAACCAAGCGCAATCTCAAATATTTCACAGCTCCGCCGATGTCTGTTCCTTCACTTATCGGTTGGATAATCACAATCGTTGGCGTACTTCTGTTCTTTCTTCCGTACGTTCCCTATCTGTACTCGATTCTTGTTTTAATTGTCGGTGCACTAGTAATCGCGTTCACTTCCGGCGGCAAATCAACTGACAGTGACCTTGAATATCAGATTTCCGAGAGAATCAAGAATCTTCAGGAACGCTCCGAAAAGAAATTTGAAGTTTATGAAAAGAGCTTCCTCAAGATGCTCAAGCCCATTAACTTAAGAGGCTACGATTTCATTAAAAAAGAAGAACCCCTTTACTATAAAAAAGGTAAGGATGGCGTGAACAGAACAAACTATTTCACGGGCTGCAACCTTATTTTTACAAATGAAAAGATGTTTGTGTTCGGACGCCGCTTCTCTCTGATTGACGAGTCTATTGACAGCGAAATCACCGGCTCTTATTACTTCACAGAGCTTGACCGCGCTGAAGTTGTCGAGCACATTTATGAATATCAGCAGAAGGATCGCACTGTTCAGGTAAAATATTACGTGTTCACTATCTATAAAAACGACGGTGAGCCCGCGCTCTCCATGTGCGTTGACTACGGCGCCGATATCGACAAGTATGCAGAACAGATTTCCCGCGCTATCGTTACACGTCAGAAGGAACTCGCTAAGCGTGCAGAAGAAACTGCTCAGAGACGTGCCGAATTCAGAGCAAAGGTCGAAGCAGAAAAAGAAGCTATTGCCCGCGGCGAAATTGCTGCCGACGAATAATTAAAATACATAAAAATACCGGCTTACAATAAGGTCGGTATTTTTTCCTGTCTGCATTTTCAACGAATTGTTTTTCAAATTTAATATAAATTTATCTAAATGGTAAATTCGCAAAAAAATTCAAAAAAACACTTGTATATTCAATTAAAATGAGGTAAAATATATTCCTGAAGGGAATTATAACTAATATTGTGTCCCAAGTAATATCAATATAAATCGGAGGAAACTCAAATGTCAGTAAAAGTTGCTATTAACGGTTTCGGCCGCATCGGTCGTCTCGCTTTCCGTCAGATGTTCGACGCTGAAGGCTATGAAGTTGTTGCTATCAACGACCTCACCAGCCCCGCAATGCTCGCTCACCTTCTCAAGTACGATACAGCTCAGGGCTCTTTCCTTGGCAAGATCGGCGAAAACAAGCACACTGTTGAATCCACTGAAGATTCCATCATCGTTGACGGCAAGGAAATCAAAATCTACGCTGAAAAGAACGCTGCAGACTGCCCCTGGGGTAAGCTTGACGTAGACGTTGTTCTCGAATGCACAGGCTTCTACACCTCCAAGGAAAAGTCCATGGCTCACATCACAGCAGGCGCTAAGAAGGTTGTTATCTCCGCTCCCGCAGGAAACGACCTCAAGACTATCGTATTCTCCGTTAACGAAAATACACTTACCGCTGATGACCAGATCATCTCCGCTGCTTCCTGCACCACAAACTGCCTCGCTC
>JBJFHS010000193.1:0-11669 GCA_051893885.1 Eubacteriales bacterium | reverse complement strand
AAGGACTACACCCTCACAATCACAAATACGTCTTCTACCGCCGGAACATTCGTTTACTACGATGAGAGCATCACAATGACTCTCTCCAAGGGCGACGAGCTCGAGTTTGAGTACGGAGAGGACATCCCCGGAGTCTACACTGTCACCGTAAGCGCAGGCGCAAACGGAACCGTAACCTCCACACCGAAAATTTCAAGCAATAACGAAATCAAGGTCGGCCACGGCACCGATATCAAGTTCACGATCACACCCAAGACCGACTACGAGCTCGACACCATCAAGGTTGACTCCAAAGCAGTATCAGAAAGCGATTACACAACTTCCTCAACCGGCGTCGTCACATATACGCTCAAGGCAGTGGCGAAGTCCTGCAAGGTTGATATCACATTCAAGAAAAAGGACACCACAAAAACGTGGACCAACCCCTTCACCGACGTCTCCGCAAGTGATTCGTACTACTCCGCGGTCAAGTTCGTGTACGAAAACGAGCTGTTCAACGGCACTTCCCTCAACAAGTTCAGCCCTGACACCACCATGACCCGCGCAATGTTCGTCACGGTTCTCGGAAGACTCGCCGGCGCAGATGTTTCCCGCTTCAAGACCTCAAGCTACTCCGACGTCCCGATCAACTCCACAACCTCGTGGTACGCTCCCTACGTCGAGTGGGCTACCCAGATGGGTCTCGTTGAGGGCTACGGCGACGGCACATTCGGCCCCAACAACAAGATCACCAGACAGCAGATGTACGTCCTCATGTATAGATATACTATATATGTAGAGAACAAAAAGGTAACTCTCACCAGCGCGTCCATCAACGCCTCCGACGCGGAAGATGTTGCGGACTGGGCATACGACGCTGTCAAATACGCGAGCCAGAACAACTTCCTCGTAAAAATCGGCACTTCGTCGAGAATTGACCCCAAGGGCGAAGCCAAGAGAAGCGAACTCGCTCAGCTCCTCGAAAAATACTGCGTAACAGTCCTGAACTGGGAAAACAAATAAACCGATAGTCTTTCTCCTTAAATAAAACAAAAAACGGCACGATAATGTGATCTCCGCACCACACACGTGCCGTTTTTATCATGTATCGTGAAATGCAAGGGTGAAGAATGACTTAATTTATATTTCCGCAGCAGACTGAATCGTTTGTTCGCTTCAAAACGCCGTGAGTCAGGACTTACTATAATGTAAGTTACTGAATTACGGTGTTCCATACGGCTATCTCGAGCAGGGTTGGCGGTCCCTGCGAGCTCACTCCACCCTTTCTGAGGTCGAGGATATCTATATCAAACCGCGAGGCCAGCTGACCCGTCCGAAGTGATTCCGCCACCATACGCACTTCACGATAAAAGATAACCCATTTTTGAAGTTCTTGCCAAGCTTCTTACAAGAAGCGTCCCGTTCTCCCCCACTTCACCAGAACTCAACCTCGCCCAGCGTCAGCCTGCTGCTTTTCTTCAATGGGGGAGAGCCGAAGCCGCGCAGCTTTTTTTCGGTTCTGGTGAAATTCAGCGCACCTCCGGTCGGGTCAGCACCGCTCAGAGCCATTGCAACCGCATCGTGCGACAGCCTGAGAGATTCCTCGGTGGGCTTTCCGGAGTATGGGGAGGAGAACTCGCCCGTGACCCGCAGCGACTCTATTGCTCCCGCGGCAGTGTCGGGATATCCAGCCTCATCGATCCGGTTTAAAATCACCGCGCAGATTCCGACCCGCTCCGCCAGAGATGCGTCTGAGTAGTACCGCGTCAGCTCGTCTTCAAGGTACTGCCTCTCGTGCGGGAGAATCAAAACCTCTGCCGAAACCGACTGCGGCAAAAGAAACACAGCGGCCGTTATGCCGGATATTATTGCCAAAAAATGCTTTTTCACTTTTTTCGCCTGATGTTTGTTTTTTTCGTGCCCAGCCGGAGACTCATCAGCCGGAATTCCCGCCTGAGTACACAGCATGACTCACTTTGTCTTTATTGTCCCAGAAAATTTCAAAAAAATTATGCTTAATTTCTGCATTGTCCGGCAAAAAATCCCGGCAAAACAAAAAAGCTCTCTTTTTGCTTCAATACTTGGAATCAAGTCACTTGCTTCAAGAGGGCTTTTTGTGCCGATTGACTAAAAATTATTTTATGATTTCGCCCCAGCATTCGCCGAAAGCGCAGGCAGCGTTGGCTTCGTCGGTGTCGATGTGCATAGCAGCTGCAAACTTGGGGCTGACTCTTACGACAACGTCGCCGAAAATAAGGCTTCTGCCGTTTTCATTTTCGATTTTTACAGAAACGATCTGCTTGTCCTCTACACCTGCAGCAGCTGCGTCTTCGGGAGTGAAGTGGATGTGGCGCTTAGCTGCGATTACACCTTCGCTGATCTCAACTTCGCCGCAGGGACCTACGAGCTTGCAGGGAGCGGAGCCGGCTATGTCTCCGGATTCACGTACGGGAGCTGTTACGCCGAGTGTGCGCGCGTCGGTGAGAGAAACTTCAACCTGTGTTGCACTTCTTGCGGGGCCGAGGATGGATACGCCGGGAATTGACTTCTTAGGGCCGACAACGGTGACTCTTTCCTCGCAGGCGAACTGACCGGGCTGGGAAAGGTCTTTTTTCTTTGTTAATGCTGCGCCTTCACCGAAAAGGATTTTGATATGCTCCTCTGTGAGATGTACGTGGCGCGCGCTGGTTTCAACGATAACTTTTGACATTTTATATTGCCTCCGATGTTTTTTTGATTTTTTTCTTTCTTATGGGTTATTATAGCACCTTTTTTTTCTCCTGTCAATGACAGCCGGACCGAAAATAAAAACGATTAAATTTTGTATTTTAATTTTTTATCTATTGCATTTTAAAATGTTTTATGATAGAATATATCACAGATTGACTTGTCAACATTTTTGCCGAAAAAATAAAAAATTCTGCCCCATAGCCCCGGCCGGAAGTGGAGAAGGAGGAAAAATGACAGGCGAAAACGATAACTCCTTCCGCAGATTTTTGCGTTTTTCCGCAGCTACGGATACAATCACAAAAAATCTGCAAAAATATAAAAACGATAAACTGTCCCGCTTCGGACTAAAAAGTATGCACCTGATGTTCCTCTGCTGCCTCGATAAAGCACAGGAAAACGGCCTCACACCGGCAGAGCTTGCAAAATCATGCGGCGTGGATAAAGCATTCATTTCACGTGTGGCGAGAGAGCTGTGCCATATGGGATATGTGGGATATGCCGACGAGGGAGATTCCTGCCCGAAGTATAAAAGGCACCTCGTTCTGACCGAAAACGGCAGGGAAACAATGTCGGGAATCAATAAAATGATTGACGAGGCAGTGCAGAGAATAACGGACGGAATACCGGACGAAAAGATTGAGACGTTCTATCAGGTGCTTGAGCTCTTTGAAGCGAACCTGAACAGGATTTGTACGGAAAATTCCGCGTGCATATGAGCTGTGAATAATTATAACGGAGAAATATATGAAAAAACAGTATAAAGTTCCCAATCATAAGAAAACCGAGCATATCTACACCGAAGTCGGCGATGTCGGAGAATTCCTCGACGCTCTTGATGTCCACGGCGATAAGACAATATTTGCGTGGAGGCAGGATGACGGTATCAGCGAGCTGAAATACAGCGAATTCGTCTCTCTCGTGCGCGACTTTGCCCTCGGAATACAGGAGAGATTTCCCAAAACGGAATCCCCGCGCAAAATTGCGATAATCGGCGAAACCTCACCGTTCTGGATTGCGGCATACCTTGCGACGATGGCGTCGGGCAATATTGCGGTTCCGATGGACAAGGAGCTCGACCCGGAAGAAATTGCGAAATTCTTTGTAGCGGCAAATGTATCCGTAGTTGTTTACTCAAAAACCTTCAATAAAGTAATACCTGAGATAACCGCTTCCCACTCTACGGTCGAATACCTCGTTCCTATGGATAATGAGGGCGGAGAGACGAACGAAAAAACCGTGACTTACGATTCTTTAGTGGCTGCCGGAAGAAAAAGCGAAGCTGATTTTGTGCCGGATACGGACGCCGAGAGATGCTCCGAGATACTGTTTACCTCCGGAACGACCGGCTCGTCCAAGATGGTTCAGCTCAGCCAGAAGAACGTTTTTGCCGCAGTAACAAGTGCCTGCCAGACGGTTGACTTCAACGCCGATGACGTTCTTGTGTCCTGCCTGCCCGTTCACCATACGTACGAGCTCGCCTGCGGAATTCTTGCGGCAGCTGATTTCGGCGCAAAAATCTGCATAAACGACTCGCTCCGCCATGTCCTCAAGAACTTCAAGGAGTTCAGACCGACGGGACTTGTGCTTGTGCCGATGTTCATCTCGACGATGTACAAAAAGATACTCAGCGAGGCGAAAAAATCCGGCAAGGATAAGATTCTCCCGGTTGCGGCGAGGGTTGCGCGCTATCTCAAATTTGCCGGAATCGACATGAGCGAGAAGCTGTTCTCTGACGTGCGTGAGGCGTTCGGCGGCAGACTTGAGAAAATCATATCCGGCGGCGCAGAGCTTCCCACGGAGATGGTGGCGGTGTTCGAGGCGTTCGGAATCTCGATTTACGAGGGCTACGGAATCACGGAGTGCTCTCCCCTTGTCGCGGTCACACCGTATTACAAGCGCAGGGTCGGCTCGGTCGGTCCGAGTGTTCCTTGCTGTGAAGTGAGAATTGACGGCAGCGAGGTCGGCGAGAGCGGATTTGTCACGGGTGAAATTCAGGTAAAGGGCGACAACGTAATGCTCGGCTACATGGACCCCGCCGCAAATGAAGAAGCGTTTACTGCCGACGGCTGGTTCCGCACAGGAGATATCGGCTACATGGACGGCGACGGATATATCTACATCACGGGCAGAATGAAGTCGGTCATAGTCCTCGACAACGGCAAGAACGTCTTCCCCGAGGAGATGGAGGAATACCTCGGCAAGATCGACCAGATAGCGGAATCGGTGGTTGTCGGACGCAAGGAGGGCGAGGAAGTCCGTCTTGTGGCTGTGATTTTCCCGAGCTATGACAAGTACCCCGAGATGAGCGAAAACGACCTCCGCACCGAGATACAGAAGCAGATAACCGCGCTGAACAAAAAGCTCCCCTCCTTCAAGCAGATTCACAAGCTCGAGTTCCGCAAGACCGAATTTGAAAAGACGTCTTCCAGAAAAATCAAACGTCACCTTGTGAAATAATGCGGGAGAAGGGTTCGCTTTCCCGTCCGGATTCGGACTGTGCTTCGGACTGCGCTTCGGACTGCGCTTCGGAATGTGCTTCGGAATGCCGGCTTTTCCCGATATAAAACGGAATATAATGAAAATTGGGGATGCATTTTGTGTCCCCTTTTTTTGTTTATATACAGCGTTCATTGTTTTTTGTCGAAAAATCACAAATCAAATCGAATAAAAAATATATATTTTATACCATCGGTTTATTGCAATTGGTGTAAAAAATATGTATAATTTAAACAGTTATCTTTAATTTTACTTTTAATTCGCCAAAATTTTAAATGTGATTTCGGGAGATACTTATATGAAGCTTCTTGAGGACAGAATAATAAAGGACGGCAAAATCGGCGCGGGAAATGTCCTCAAGGTGGACTGCTTCCTGAATCATCAGATCGACGTGCCTTTTATTTCGGAGCTTGGACGCGAGTTCTACAGACTTTATAAAGACTCCGGCGTCACAAAAATTCTGACAATTGAAGCCTCCGGAATCGGAATTGCGTGCCTTACCGCGCAGTATTTCGGCGTACCGGTCGTTTTCGCGAAAAAAACACCCACAAACAACATTTCCGGCGATGTATATACCTCCGAGGTCTACAGCTATACGCATGAGCGCACATATAATATCCGCCTCTCAAAGGAATTTCTGAACGAGGGCGACAGGGTGCTTATCATCGACGACTTTCTCGCAAAGGGAAGCGCGCTTCTTGCTCTCTTAAAGCTGGTAAAAGACGCGGGAGCTGAGGTATGCGGCGCCGGTATTGTTATTGAGAAGGCATATCAGTCCGGCGGGGACATCGTGCGCAGCATGGGAGTGAGAATAGAATCCCTCGCCAAAATAGCCTCAATGGAGAACGGAGAAATAAAATTCTGCTGAGATAAAAAATCAGCCGCGTCTTTCTCACACAGCTCTATAATGCCTTGTTGTAAATCAAGGCGTTTTAGATATATAAAAATCAAAAAATTATCAGGAGGAACAGAAAATGTTCAAGAAAATTGCCGCTCTTGTAATGGCAATGATACTTGCGCTCACCACACTGTGCGTGTTCACATCGTGCAGCGGCGACGCATCGGGTCTCAAAATCGGCGTAATACTTGTAGGCGACGAAACAGAAGGCTATACTAAGGCACATATGGACGGCATCAAAGAGGCAGCAAAGGCTCTCGGAATTGCCGACTCGCAGATCATCTGGAAGTATAAGGTAGAGGAAACCTCAGCCTGCCTTGACGCGGCAACCGACCTTGTAGGACAGGGCTGTTCCGTTATCGTATCCAACTCCTACGGTCACCAGACATACATGGTTCAGGCCGCAGAACAGTTCCCGGATGTTACATTTGTTGCTATGACAGGCGACTTTGCTGCAATCTGCGGACTTGACAACTTCAAGAACGGCTTCACAAAGGTTTACGAAGCACGTTACGTTGCCGGCGTTGTGGCTGGTATGAAGCTCGAAGAACTCCTTGCAAACGGCACAATCTCCGCATCCGCTACTCCCGAGCACTTTGACGCTGACGGCAACGTAAAAATCGGCTACGTCGGCGCGTACAACTACGCAGAGGTTGTCTCCGGATACACCGCATTCTACCTCGGCGTCAAGTCCATCGTTTCCAATGTTGTAATGGAAGTAAACTACACCAACTCCTGGTTCGATATCGACAAGGAAGCTGCTGCCGCTGAAGCTCTCGTTGCAAACGGCTGCGTTATCATCGGTCAGCACGCAGACTCCACCGGCGCTCCCTCAGCCTGCGAAAAGCTGCTCGGTCAGGGCAAGGTCTGCTACTCGGTCGGCTACAACGTAGATATGCTTGAGACAGCTCCCAACGCCGCTCTCACCTCCCCGACAAACACATGGGCTGAATTCTACAAGGACCTCTTCAAGGACGCAATCGACGGCAAGGGCAACTCCTTCTCCGCTGACGTTGCCAAGGGATACAGCGAAAACGGCGTAGCTACAACCGCTCTCGGTTCTTCCTGCGCTGCCGGAACTGCCGAAAAGGTTGAAGAAGTTGTCTCCGCTCTCAAGGCCGGCACTCTCCACGTCTTCGACACATCCACATTCACCGTTTCCGAGGAACAGGTAACCTGCTCTGTTGTAACCGACTCTGAGGGCCATCTCACCTCCTGCAAGGTCGACCTCAGCTTCATGGACTGGAGCACTATGACTCCCATCTATCAGGGCGAAACCGTTGAGTGCATCACCGACGGCTACTTCACCGAGTCCACCTTCAGAAGCGCTCCTTACTTCTCCGTAAGAATCGACGGCATCATCGAAAAGTAATTTCTTACGAAATAATTTCTTACAAAATAATTTCTCGCGCCAACATCACCGTGAGGGAAGTCAAAATCCGGCTTCCCTCAATTTTGGTTTAGGGATTTGGCAGCGGAGCGGATAACCCCGGGCTGAACCATAAAAAGACAACAAATTTCAAAGCAAGGAGAAAAATATGCCTGACGCAATTAAACTCGTGGGAATAACGAAAACCTTCGGGAAAGTTATTGCAAACAAAGATATAAATATGTCGATACACCGGGGGGAGATACTGTCACTGCTCGGCGAGAACGGAAGCGGAAAAACAACGCTGATGAATATGCTGTCCGGCATATACTACCCCGACGCGGGACAGATATACGTCGACGGCAAGGAGGTCACAATATCGTCTCCGAAGGATGCGTTCGACCTCGGAATCGGAATGATACACCAGCATTTCAAGCTCGTCGACGTCTTTACCGCGGCGGAAAATATCATCCTCGGGCTTCCCGGAAAGCAGAGCCTCGATATGAAGACGGTCGAAAAACGTGTCTCGGAAATCTGCGCACGGTACGGCTTTGACATCGACCCCGGGATGAAGGTCTACGAAATGTCCGTATCGCAGAAGCAGACACTCGAAATCGTCAAAGTCCTGTACCGCGGCGCTGATATCCTCATCCTCGACGAACCCACCGCAGTCCTCACCCCGCAGGAAACAGAAAAGCTGTTCGGCGTCATGCGCGAGATGAAAAAGGACGGAAAAGCCGTCGTCATCATCACACATAAGCTGCACGAGGTTCTCGATGTGTCCGACAAGGTCTCGATCCTCCGCAAGGGCGAGTACATCGGCACAGTCGACACAAAGGACGCAACCGAGCTTTCCCTCACCGAAATGATGGTCGGCAAAAAGGTAACTCTGAATATCGAGCGGCCCACCGTCGAAAACAAACAGAAGCGGATCAGCGTGAAAAATCTCTCCGTGATCGGATCAGAGGGGCTGCCCGTTCTCAGAAATGTCTCATTTGACGCATACAGCGGGGAAATCCTCGGAATCGCCGGAATATCGGGCTGCGGACAGAAGGAGCTCCTCGAGTCAATCGCCGGTCTCCAGTTCCCTTCAGCCGAGTCGAGCATCACTTACCATGACCCCGATAACGGCGAGGAAAAACAGCTCATCGGAATGACTCCGCGTCAGATCAAAGAGCTCGGTATAACGCTCTCCTTCGTTCCGGAGGACAGACTCGGTATGGGTCTTGTCGCCTCAATGGGCATGACCGACAATATGATGCTCAAAAGCTACGAGGAAGGCAAGTCTATATTTGTCGAACGCAAAGCCCCGAAGGAACTCGCCGAGGAGATAAAGGACGACCTCTCCGTCGTGACACCGAGCGTCAATACACCTGTAAGACGTCTGTCGGGCGGAAACGTGCAGAAGGTTCTCGTCGGACGCGAAATTTCCGCAGCACCGTCAGTCCTCATGACAGCCTACGCGGTCCGCGGTCTCGACATCGGCACATCGTATCAGATTTACCACCTCCTCAACGAGCAGAAGCAGAAAGGCGTCGCCGTGATTTACGTTGGTGAGGACCTCGACGTACTAATCGACCTGTGCGACAGAATCCTCGTCCTCTGCGCCGGTCAGGTGACGGGAATCGTCGACGGAAAGGACGCCACAAAAGAGGGAATCGGACTCCTTATGACAAAAACAGAGCATAAAACGGAGGGAGAATAAGTGAATTCGGATATCAGAAACAACGCAAATACCGCCGCACACACGCACGAGCCTCTTGTCAGACTTGCTAAAAGGGACGGTGTGTCCGGAAAGCGCAAAATATCGGTACGCGCCGCCGCCATACTTATCGCCCTCGTAATCGACGCGGCATTCATCGTACTCGTCACAGGGCTCAACCCAATCGCAGTGTACACCGAAATTTTCAAGGCGACCTTTGAAACCCCGCTCCGCTTCATGTGGGCAATGCGCGATATGGTTGCACTTCTCTGCATCGGAATCGCACTCGCACCGGCCTTCAAAATGCGGTTCTGGAACATAGGAGCGGAGGGTCAGGTGCTTATGGGCGGCTTCGCTACGGCGGCGTGCATGATGTACCTCGGTCAGTACCTCCCCACTCCCCTGCTTTTCACCGTCATGTTCCTCACAAGCGTCATCGCCGGCGCGCTCTGGAGCTTCATCCCCGCGTTTTTCAAGGCTAACTGGAACACCAACGAGACGCTGTTCACGCTGATGATGAACTACGTCGCGATTCAGCTCGTCGCGTATGCCACAAACATCTGGCGCGGTCAGGCGTCGTCCCTCGGCACGATCAACATGGGCACGAAAATCGGCTGGTTCCCGAAGCTGTTCGGACACGACTTCACACTGAATATCATAATCGTCGCGGTTCTGACAGTGCTGATGTACATCTACCTCAAGTACACCAAGCACGGCTATGAGATTTCCGTCGTCGGCGAGAGCGAAAAAACCGCGCGCTATGCCGGAATCAACGTCAAAAAGGTCACCATCCGCACTCTCATCATCTCCGGCGCGGTCTGCGGTCTCTGCGGCTTCATAATCGTCGCGGGAAACAAGCACACGATCTCCACCAACACCGCCGGAGGAAACGGATTCACCGCAATCATAGTCGCGTGGCTTGCAAAGTTCAACACGTTCTACATGGCGCTGATATCGTTTTTGCTCATCCTCCTCGAAAAGGGCGCGAGCCAGATAGCGTCGGCGTACGGTCTTAACGAGTACATCGCCGATATAATTTCGGGAATCATACTGTTCTGCATTCTCGGCTCGGAATTTTTCATCAATTACAGAATGATATTCCGCCGCAAAACAGATTCTGACGCTGCTGCAGTACAGGCAAAGGAGGACAGTGCAAAATGATTGAAACCAACATACTTGCGTGGCTCGCGAGAGCTATCCAGTTCGGCACGATAATAATGTTCGGCTCGATGGGCGAGATTCTCACGGAAAAGTCGGGCAACCTCAACCTCGGTGTTCCGGGAATCATGTACCTCGGAGCGTTCGCGGGCTTTGCGTCGGCCTACACATACGAAAACACCGCCGGAAATCCAATCGGAATAGTCTGCATAATACTTGCGCTGGCTGCGGCGTTCATAGCTGCGTCCATCGGCGGACTTATTTACTCCTTCCTCACGATAACGCTGAGGGCGAACCAGAACGTCACGGGTCTTGCGCTGACAACTTTCGGCATGGGAATCGCGAATTTCTTCGGTGCGTACCTGCTGAAAGGTGAGGTTTACACTGCCGCTCCGATATCGAACGCCGCTTTCACGGTAAAAATCCCGTTTTTGTCCGACCGTCTCGGGGTGATAGGTGAGGCGCTGTTCTCATACGGTTTCCTCGCGTACTTGGCGATTGCGGCGGCCGTGGTTCTTCATCTGTTCCTGAACAAGACACGTGCGGGCCTCAATCTGCGCGCGGTGGGCGAAAATCCCGCAACAGCAGACGCCGCCGGAATAAACGTCACGAAGTACAAATATCTCGCCACGGTAATCGGCGCGGGAATTTCCGGAATCGGAGGTTTGTACTACGTTCTCGACTACAACAACGGAATCTGGGCGACTACGGGTCAGATCGAGGCTCTCGGATGGCTCGCTGTTGCGCTTGTAATCTTCACGACGTGGAGACCGCTGAACGCAATCTGGGGTGCGTACCTGTTCGGAATGCTTTACTGGCTCTACAACTTCCTCCCAAAGCTGCTCGGCTTTACAAACGTCGACCGCACAAGCAGCCTCTATCAGATGATACCCTACCTTGTAACGATACTTGTTCTTGTAATAGTAAGTCTGCGCCGCAAACGCGAATCCCAGCCCCCGGCATCGCTCGGCCTGCCCTACTTCCGCGAAGAACGATGATGTGCACAAAATAGTGTGAGTGCGATGGTGGAGGCAAGGGGAGAACGGGACGCTTCTTGTAAGAAGCTTGGCAAGAACTTCATACGTTGTTATCATTTCTCGTTCAGTGCGTATGATATAGGTATCACTTCGGACTGGTCAGCTGGCCTCGCGGGGTGATATAGCGATCCTCGACCTCAGAAAGGGTGGAGTGAGCTCTAAATTGATTTATCAATTTATGGGACACGCCAACCCTGCTCGAGATAGCCGGATAGAATACCTTTATATAGTAACTTAGATTTATAAAAAATACTGACTCACGTGCATTTTGAAGAAAAACTAAATTGTCAGTTCGCAGCT
>JBJFHS010000192.1:0-11692 GCA_051893885.1 Eubacteriales bacterium | reverse complement strand
CACAAGTCTGGTATTTCCAGAAGGGCCGGTGAAACCGGCAGGAACGGCACTCAGGGCAGATGCCATCGCATCCGCTGTCGTAGTGGTCATATGGTGTTTCCTTCATCAACATCTCGAATGCCAAGGTGCATCCTTTTGGGTACATATGCTTCTTACCTCCATTTCTGAGCAAAAAAATAAGCCCCGTCATTGTTCTGCTTTGAGCGATGCTCTTGCGCAGTGCAATAACGGGGCTTTGCTATATTCTCTTAATTGCTGCATCCTCCTTTCAAAACGCGGTTGCAGCTCACCGCAGTCATACAGCTTGCTTTCACCTTGTTCGAGAAGTTGGACAAAATCAGCGAAACACCAGTGTTTTCAAGGCTTTCTGACCTTGCTCCTATTATAACTTAATCGTCGATTCTCCTTACTATGCCTGTTGCTTTCATTTATCATTATTCTCCTTTTACAAACATATTTGCCTGCACAGATATTGTCTGCAAAAAACGTGAGAATATACAGTCTCTGCCTTTTTTGAATTTTGGGGAATTTTAGTTTTTGCGGAAGAATTTTATATTCATATTAAACAATATTGACATACCCCCAGGCACCTGATATAATTATACATAAACAATTCATGAACAGAGGTAAATTATTTATGCCGGATATTTCCTATAAAATACCGTTCACCGTAAGAGTCAACTCCGCCGATATCGGAGACGGGGCGTGGAAAACCGTTTCGGATAACTGCTACGAGTGCGAGTCCGCGGGGCTTCGGGTGAGAGTCGAGCTGAGCCGCTTTGAGAACACAGGAGCCGTAAGACAGGTGAACACAATCACCAACATCGGTACGAAAAATATACTTTTAAGCGGATTTTCGTCGGCAAAAATTCACACCGCGAGAGGGATTATCGGAGTCGACCGGAACAGATGGCAGGCGGAGGGTCAGTGGCGGTTTTACACGTCGGAGCAGTGCGGACTTATTCCCGCTTCGATGCATCCGTGGGAAAACGTGACATATCGGATAGATTCTGTCGGAAGCTGGTCGACCGGCGAATTTTATCCTCTGACCATGGTGATTTCCGACGGCGTGACATACTATATGGAGCTTGAAGGCGCACACAACTGGAGGCTTGTACACTCGGTTATGCGCGGCGACAATGCTCCGATATACTCCCTCGAAGGCACATCATCACACGAGGAAAACGGCGGCTGGGTTCTGACTCTCGCACCGGGAGAAAGCTATACCTCTCAGCCGGCGGTGTACGGAGTCGTAAATGGCGGATTTGAGGAGGCGGCGCGTGAACTTATCAACTATAAGCGCGCGGTCTCAAAAGCAGCTTTCAGGGACGGCATCATTCCGGTTGTATTCAACGACTATATGAACTGTCTCTGGGGACAGCCGTCTGATACAAAGCTGATACCGCTGATTGATGCGGCGGCGGAGGTCGGGTGCGAGTATTTCTGCATTGACGCGGGATGGCACAAAAACGCAAGCGGAAATCTCGGTGCTGCCGGAGACTGGATAGTCGCAAATGAGCGCTTTGGTGAAGGCGGACTGCAGAAAATATTCGACTATATGACCGAAAAGGGACTGAAGCCCGGAGTGTGGTTCGAGCTTGACACGGTTAATCCCGATGCGGCGGCTTCAAAGCTCGGAGAGGACTGCCTGCTCGAGAGATACGGTAAGCCCATCCCGCGATATTTCTTCAACTTCCGAAACGAAAAGGTCAGACGCCATCTCGAAAGCCGGATCGACGAGCTATATTCAATGGGCGTGCGCTACATAAAGAACGACTACAACCAGAGCACCGGCATCGGCTGTGACAACGGCGGAGTTTCTCCCGCAGAGGGGCTGATTCGCAACTACGAAGCCTTTTCGGAATTCATAGACTCCATACGTCAAAAGTATCCCGACCTGATTATCGAAAACTGCGGAAGCGGTGCCTGCCGGGCTGACAACGGCACACTGAGTCATTTTCACCTCCAGAGCACGAGCGACCAGGAATACTATGACAGATATCCCTCGATTCTGACCGGCTCCATGCCGCACTTCCCACCCGAAAAAGCCGGAATCTGGTCCTATCCCTACGCGCGCCTCTACAACGAGCAAGCCGAAAAAATCGATATCGAAGAATTCCGCGCACGCTTTGCCGACGGTGAGGAGACAATATTCAACATGGTAAACGGTATGTGCGGAGTCCTTTACCAATCCGGACGTATAGACTGCGCGGACGAATACAATCTTTCGCTTATCAGGGAGGGTATTGCTGCATACAAACAAATGCGCGGCGACATCGTGAAATCCCATCCCATTTTCCCGACGGGAACATTTCTCATGGAAGACCGTACAATCGCGACGGTTGGCCTTATGAACGGTCTCCTGACTGATGACTCCTCAAAAGCGTATCTCGCGGTCTGGAGAATCGGAACGGATGAAGATACCGCGAAAATCGACGTCGGCAGATACGGCTTCACGAAGGCCTCGGCGTGGTATCCGAAAAAGAGCGAATGTGATTTGAAAGACGGAATTCTTGAAGTAAAGCTTCCGAAAAACAACTCCGCCCGCATGATACTCCTCGAAAAATAAAAAAATAACGGCTCTGTCCGGAATTATGCTTAACCGAGTAATTCTGAAACAGAGCCATTTTTATGTATCTTAAACCGATTCCGATTTAATACCTGCCGAAATTCTGGATTGCCGCCATGACCGTGCGCATACTGGTCAGAAGCGAGCCGTTGTTGATTGAGCCGGCGGTAGTCAGATTCAGTCCACGCGCATCGTTTTCACGGGCAGCTTCACAGTCGCGCTTTACCTCGGCAATAATGTCATCCTCGTTGTTGCGCATGAAGGTGAAAGGTGCCAGCTGACCGTCGATGCGGGTTTTCGGCATATACTTCCGGATTTCCTGAACCGTTACGGTGGGGCCGAAATTGCATCCGGTCAGGTTGAAATCAGCCAGAAGCGGAATAAGATGTCCCATCGCGGAGTCGGAGTGCTGGTATCGGCTGTCTTCCGGCAAAGGCGCGGTCTTATCAAATACGCGTTTCAGCACACGATAGCCGAATGACTTGTACATTTCCGGCGTCATGAGGTTTGAGTCGTCGTCGGCAAACGAAAAGCCGTGTCTGAAGTTGCTCTCGTCATTTCCCGATTCTCTGATGAACAAGTCCACATACGCCAGAACCACGTCTCCGATGGTGTCCGCAAACCTTGTGAACAGCTCGGGGTCGTCGTAGTACAGAAACAGCAGATTTTCGATTCCGAATACCGATGTCGCGAGGGTTACGGGGCCTCTGATTCCCGTAAACTGCCCGGGACGCCTGCCGTACAGCTCATATACAGCCCGGCATCTCTCATCCCAGTCAGGCGGGAGCACAAACGCGCGGAATTTTTCGGGGTCGCCTGTCAGAACATCGATTTCGTCGAGCTTTTTTTCGAGTCCCTCGTTGTCCGAAATCGAGCCTTTCAACCACGTGGTGTTTCCGTCGAAAACGTACTGACCGCCGAAAACCTCGCCTATCTGCTTATACCCCGGGATTGTGACCTTCGGACGCTGCTCCGGCGGGACTGGTTTGTTTTCGGCAAGCAGAGCCCGACCCACGATTTTTCTCGCCTTTTCGTTGTAGCGGCAGTTCAGCTCATACCGTCTTTCCGGCGGAGTGTATCCCCACGGCTGACCTTCCTCACCGAGCTCGGCAAACACACATTCGTCGCTCATTCTGATTCCGAGTGCTACCTGAGGTGCAGCTTTTGAAAAACAGTTTTCCTCGTGTGCCGCCGCCTCGTCCTTCCAGAACTGTTCTATATCCAATTCCAGCATAGAGTTACCTCCTGATTGTTTTGTTCAGATATTATATTGAACCTGTCTGATTTTATTATACAGTTTTTACCTCGTCATTACAAGTGCCGATTTGATTAAAATCAAGGTTAATTTCGGAATCGGTTATTATTTGTTAATCGGAGGCAGCAAAAAAATCAGTCCGATAACGGAACTGCAAAAGCGCCGGAAAAGGACACTTCGCAGCATTATCGGACTGAGGTATTTTATTCTTCGGACACGCCGGGGAGCTCGCTTAACTTGTGGGAGATAATTTTGTCAAGGCTTTTTGCGCGGGATGTGATGGCGTCGCTCTTGCCCTCAAACATCTGACGCATCGGGCCGTCTCTCAGCTCACCGCAGAAGGTGGAGTCGCCGAGGTCTATCACGCGGGAGTCAAAAATAATATCGAGCATACCCTGCGATTCCTCGTCACGTGCGGCTTTTGCT
Source organism: Eubacteriales bacterium (assembly GCA_051893885.1). Classification (GTDB taxonomy): domain Bacteria; phylum Bacillota; class Clostridia; order Oscillospirales; family CAG-272; genus UMGS1696. The sequence goes on along the minus strand of JBJFHS010000192.1, from coordinate 7,442 downwards.
TTGAGCGCAACCTCGTAATAAGCCGGAACGACGTTGTTGTAATATTCGCACGCAAGGGATTCGAGCATGACCCCTGCCCGCTCAAGTTTTTCACCTGTCAGAGTGACCGGCACGATTGTCGGCATATAGTAGCACAGACGGGACGCGTAGTTTGCCTGTTCAGTGCTGAACTTGGGGTACGGGATGATGCCGAAATCGGACTCCATCTGACGAAGCTCCTCGATGAAGAAGAAGGACATATCCATGAACAGCGATTTTCCCTCAGAGAACATCCTGCGCGCGGTCTGCGGAATGTCGTCCGGCTCGTCAATGCCGCAATACTGGTTGTTTGAATAGCATACGTCAAGCAGCTTTTCCCAGAACGACACAAAGCTCTCGGAGCTTATCGCGAGGTGAGGGATGTCGTTTTCATCCTTTTCGATGCTCTTTACACCTGCGCCTATCCAGAAGCCCGGTGCGACCATTTTGGGGTGTGCAACGTAGCCGTATCTGTCGTTCCGGTCGAATTCGCCGTTGCCGTCCGTATCGGAGACCACATCGAGCATCATGCTGTTCATCTTATCCATTGTCCACTCTCCGCTGCGAACGAGCTCGTAGGGATCATCAAGGCTGAAGTTGCCGATAAAATCCTTGTTGAAGATGAGCGCGAACGTGAGGTCATAGGTGCAGAGGTCGAAAGAGGACAGCGCGACGAAATGTGTTCCCGCAATCGTGAGGGATTCGTTGATCGTCTTGTCCCAGTACGGCTTTTCGAGGTCGATATACGGGGTGTTGTCCGCCGTCACAAGGAGATTTTCTTTCCAGTATGAGATGTCAGTGCCGCAGCGCATTCTGATGAGGTCAAAGGAATCGTCGCCGGCCGTTACGGCAATTCTCGGGTCGTTTGAGAAGTCGGGGTACAGAATCTGCTGAATGTCAACATTGAATCTGTCCTCAAGCGCAATGGTTGCGTAATACATCGCGTCGTTGATCGGAACAGCGAGGGTTTCGTCAGCGGTGACAGCGTAGTGGAAGTTTCCGTTCTCGAATGTCATGATTCCGAAAGTGCCGCCGTCGAAATTGAACTCGCCGAGGTCGTCCTTAACCTTGCCGTCGTCTGTTTCGGTTTCGCTCTCATCTGAAACAGCATCGGTAGTGCCTGTCGTTCCGGATTTATTTTCGCCTGCTGTGTCGTCTGAATTGTCCGCGCTCTCGGAGCATGAAGCCAGAAGAAGCAGAAGCGCGAGAAGCAGAGCTGTGGTTTTCTTTTTCAAGTTTATCACTCCTTATCTTAAAGCTGATATTCGGCGTATGGTCTGTAGAGCTTGCCTTCCCAGCCGTCGGTTTCTGCGGGGTCTGAAACGTGTCCGTCCTGTTTGAACCATATCCGCATGGGAAGCGCGCCGTGGTTGTTCCATTTTCTGTATTCGATGAGTGTGAATTCTTCGCCGGACTTGGATTTTACGGTTATAGAGCCGTCGGAATTCATCACCGGTGTGTCGTCTCCGAGCGTGAAGTCGAGGTCGTCCCAGTTTTCGACCTTCTTTTCGCAGCAGTAGAGCACAGGGCCGCGCTTGAATGCGATTCTGCCGTGGTCAGCGTCAACGAGCGGGTGAGCCATGACCTTTACGACGGGCTCGTCCATCTCGATGCTGACAGTGTGTTCGCCGCAGAGGTCTATCACGGCGTATCCCTTTTCGATTGTCTCGGGAGAAACACCGTTCACTCTGAAATTGCGCGCCCACTCGGGTATTCTGAGGCAGAGGCGGAGGGTTTCCGTGTCTCCCTCGATGCTTACGGTTGATTTATTTCCCGCATTTTTGCTGTAGGAAGCCTTTATTGTGCCGATTTCCGCCGTGGATTCGATGTAAAGGTTGAGCATGAGCTCCCTTCCCTTTGACGCCCAGATATAGCGCGGCATTTCACCGACGATTTTCAACAGCATCGGAGGGCAGCAGGGACAGCCGTGCCAGCTCCAGCGTTCAAAATCTCCCCTCGTCTCAAGCGGGTTCTGATATGTATATCGGTCGCCTGACTCGGAAACCGACGCGGGAACTACGTTGCTCAGAGTGTTTTCGACTACATCCCACACGGACGCGTCCCCGGTGAGTCTGAACATGGCTCCGCCGAAAAGTGCAAGTCCGACTCCGGCGCAGGTCTCAAGGTAGGCGTTGTTCGGCAGATCGTACTGCTGACCGAAGCTCTCGTCCCCGGGAGCCACACCGACACAGCCGTTTATGTGCAGCTTGCTCTCGGCGATATCCCTCCATATGCAGTATGCGGCGTATGCGAGCCCCTCGTCCCTGCTCTCTGCGGCAGCCTCAGCCATTCCGGCGTAAAGCAGAACCGCACGGACGGCGTGACCTACGGCTTCTCTCTGATCTCTCACGGGGCAGTGATCCTGTGCGTATTCGCGGAGGAAAGGCGGGAACATATGGCGGTCTTTGTGGTTTCCCTTGTTGCCAAGCAGATCCATCGCAAGGCGCAGATATTCACCTCTGTGAGCTCCGACCTCCTCAGCCACGCACGGGAAATCGTCGAACAGCCGCTCAAGCTCGACCAGCGCCATTTCGGTGAGGGAGTGCTCTGTCGTCACGTTCCACTTCGGCGCTTCACCGATGACCGACGCGAGGTAGTTCGCCATTCTGACCGCAACCCTGAGCAGCGATGTCTTACCCGTCGCGCGGTAGTGGTGTACTCCGGCTTCAATCAAGGCACCTGAGTTGTAGACCTCGTGCTGCCAACGGATATTGCCGCCGTTGAAGCCCCATCTCTGATTGGGTCTCTCGAGGGTGGTGTAGGGGTTGATGTATCCGTCGGGGTCGGCGTCCTGTGCCTTTGCTATCGCTTCGATTATATCATCGAGGAGGGCGTCGATTTCGGGATTGGGGTTTGAGACAAAAATGTCGGATATGCCGCGGATGCACTCGCAGATGAGTCCATGGTACCACGGCGGGCCGGCATGACCACCCCTCTCCCCTCTCGCGACGCGGTTGTAGTTTTCGATTGCTCCGTCGGCGAGGAACTTTTTCAGAATATCGGGAACGGAAACCGTGCGGATTTTATTTATGAACTCACCGAAAAAGCCGTCGGTAATCTCGACCTTTGAGATGTCGGCGTAAGTCGGAAGCGACGTATAAATCGCACTTCTGCTGTAGTTTTCCATTGATATCTCACTTTCTTTACCATGATTTACTTTGTCAAGATTATATCAGCTCACTTTTCACCGCACAACCTTTTATTATTATTTTAAGTGCACTTTTTTTAGATTTTTTTACATAATACGATTGACACACCGCACTTTCTGATATATTATAGTAATGAAGTGAGTTCGATTTGCGGGGGTAAAAAAATGCTGTATCTGTGTCACGATATGAAAGAGCCGGTCGAATACTGCACAAGCGGGAAATTCATCTGCGAAAAGGGCGGCGCTGTCCATCCCCGGCGCAGGCTCGACACATATGTGCTTCTTCTCGGGTGCGAGGGGGAGTATAAAATCATGCAGAACGGCGTGGAATACACTCTCACACCTGGGACGTATATGCTGCTCCTCTCCGACCACGAGCACATGGGAACCGCACCGTGTCCGCCGAAACTCTCGCACTTCTGGTGCCACTTTTATCTGCGAAACGGCTGCTCGCTCCTTGACGAAGATGAGGCGGAGGAAAAAATCGCCGGAATTCGGAGTTCACGCGGCTGCGGCATGGTGGCGGACAGAGGTGAAATGCGCGGCCCGACCGAACTGATACTTCCCGAGTTCGGCAAAATCCGCTCAACCGAAAAATACCGCCTGCTGTTCAATTCGCTGATTGACTCCTCGCTCAGCGAAAACATTTTCCGGCGTGAGATATGCAACGGCATAATTTCGCAGATACTGTGCGAGCTGTCCGACACCTTCCTGCGCTCGGGAGAGAGGGAGAGAAAGCCGTCGAACCGCGCGCTCACCGAAAACGTCATCGAATACATCCGAATCAACGCCTCATCGATAAAAAACGTCTCAGATGTGGCGGAGCATTTCGGCTACAACCCGGAATATCTTACTACACTCGTAAAGAAAAACACGTCGCACTCGCTGATCGACTATATAAACATGGGAAAAATCTCACGCGCGAAGGAGATGCTTCTCAGCACGAACCTGACCGTCTCCGAAATTGCCCCACTGTGCGGGTTTTCCGACGCGAAGTATTTCGGACGCCTGTTTCACCGGCTGACCGACACGACCCCGATCGAATTCCGCAACACTTATTCAAAAATTCACTTAAATAAAAACGACTGAGCAGGATTTTTTCTCTCCCGCTCAGTTTTCTTATAGTGCAGATCGCAGATCCATTATTCGATTTTCTCAAAAAATTCATCCAGCCACGAAAACGGGACAAGCTCCCCGCTTTTTTTCATTTCGAGGATTTTTTCTTTGTCCGCAACCATCGCGCCGCAGGTCTCGTTTTCCTGATAAACCACGTCGCCGAGCTCAAAATCCTGCTCGAACAGCCACACGTCGCAGAAAGCATCGCTGTACTTCCTTGTCAGAATCCGACTGCCGTTTTCGGGTTTCAGAATCAGCCCCGTCTCCTCCCGAACCTCACGCAGCGCCGCACTCAGACTGTCGTCCCCCGCAAGTGCGCTGCCTCCCGTGCATTCCCACATATTTCCGTAGCCCTTGGTGTGAGCGCGTTTTGTGAGTAAATATTCATTTTCGCGCCGTCTGACGAACACCTGCACAACGAGGTGGTATTCTCCGTCAGATAGAACCTCGCCGCGCCTGTGAAAATGTCCCGTGAGGCACCTGTTTTCGTCGTAGACATCCCACAGCTCGTTCGGATTGCTTCTGAGGTTGAGCCATCCCTGAGTGTAATCGTACAGCTTCGGCTGAATATCGGGGTATGTCAGGCTGTCGGGCAGAGTGTCGGAAAGCATTGTCTCCTCAATTTCATATTTTGGCAAATTTCCGACTTTTGTAATGTCCGCGAAAAACAGCTGTCCGTAGGTCTCCACCCCGCAGGTCTCAACTCCGTATGAAGTCACCGGCTCAAGGCTGAATTGGGTCGCGCCGGTTTCTTCCCAGAGCTCACGTTTTGCGCACTTCTCAGGTGTCTCTCCGGCTTCACGGTGTCCGCCCGGAATTTCCCATGTTTTGCGCTCCTTATGGCGGCAGAAGACCCATTTTCCCTCGTATTTTGCCGCGATTACCGAGAATTTTATTTTTTCGTCCGATACCGGCGTTTTGTCGTATATGGTAACTTTTGTCATTTCAGTTTCATTCCCTGTAAATAAAATGTTTTATTCCGCCGCCGTAATCTTTCAGCAGCTCTTTTGCGTCCGTCGGGTACAGGTTGATTCCGTCGATTTTTTCAAGCGGTACACGGTAAAACTCAATGTCGAAATTCCGGCCTTCGAGGTGCTCTTTTCCCGTGAATTTATCCGCATTCGGCAGTCCGTTTTCCGCCTTCACCCCGTAATACAGGCATATCTGATGGCAGCGTTTTTCGCCCCAGTCAAAGAATATCTCCCCGACCCATTTCAGCTCGCCGACGGATATCTCAATTCCCGTTTCCTCAGCAAATTCGCGCTTCAGCGTCTCCTCGTTCGTTTCTCCGAATGCGGCATGACCACCGGGAAAGGCGTATCCGTCGTCGTTTGTGGGCTTCTGAAGCAGAACCTTTCCGTCCTCAATGCAGATTCCCGCCACCCTGTAGCTGAATATATATTCGTCGGTTTTGAATAAAATATCGCTCATTTTTAATCCATCAAAGTGAATTGAGCAGCTCCACGTCCTCTTCGGTGATGCGCTTGTCCCGGAAGTAGAATTCTCTGTCGTGCTCGCCTATCTCCCTTACGACGCGGCAGGGATTTCCGTAGGCGACAACTCCCGAGGGAATGTCCTTCGTCACAACGCTGCCCGCTCCGATTACGGTGTTGTCTCCGATTGTGACTCCCGGGAGAATCAGAGCGCCCGCGCCTATCCAGCAGTTTCGTCCGATGTGTACGGGAATGTTGTACTGGAACACCTTTTCGCGGAATTCGGGTGCGATGGGGTGTCCGGCGGTTGCGATAACGACGTTCGGGCCAATCATCGTATAATCTCCGACGTATATGTGCGTGTCGTCGACCAGCGTCAGGTTGAAGTTGGCGTAGACATTTTTGCCGAAATGCACGTGGTGTCCGCCCCAGTTTGCGTGAAGCGGTGGCTCGATATAGCAGCCCTCACCGATTTCGGCGAACATTTTTTTGAGCAGCGCATCTCTTTTTTTCCCCTCACTCGGGCGGGTCGCGTTGTAGTCGTACTGCAGCTCGAGACAGGCCGTCTGTTTCTTCACGATTTCTTCGTCGACGCAGGTGTAGAGCTGCTCCGATGTCATTTTTTCTATCATTCTTTTGTTGTTGACTTTGTTTTCCATATTTTTACTCCATTACAGTTTTTTCAACATCATTATACCATCATGTTCCGGCTAAATCAAGGGAGAAATCCGACGAATTCACTTTATCATCCCCATGTAGCAGAACGCGCCGCGTGAGCTTTTCTTTATCTGTCTGAGTCCGCATTTTTCAAGCAGCTCGGCGGAGGCGGGGTCGGTCTTTATTATCACTCTCTTTTTCGCACACCTGACAGCCTCACTGACGTGCTCCTCCGTTATCCGGTCGGGGCAGGCGTAGGAGCGCATTGTATTCAGTCCGACCGACTTGAAATTGGGCTCGCCGAACATGAAATCGAAATAAACGACGTCATAAGCCCCGTTTTCCGCGTTTTTCAGCATATCAAGGCAGTCGGCGTTGTGTATTTCCATCCGGCTGACGGCAGGTTTAAGAGACGGCATTTTTTCGGCGAGCGATTTCAGCCCCTCATTCACGAGGATATATATCGGCAGGCTTTTTTCAGCGGCGGTCACACTTCCCCTCTCCCCGACAAGAAATGATATTGTCAGCGCATCCGCGGCGAGACCCATCGTTCCGTCGAAAAACGTAGTTCCGTCGTCAATTCTGCAGACCTCAGCTAAAGTGTCGCTCCCGCCGTGTTTCAGCTGATATATGCGGTGAAACGCCATGTTGGGGTGGTAAAACAGCTCGTCCTTTCCGTCTTCGTAATAGCTCAGGCCGTGCAGATTGTTCACGACGAATATCCGCTTGTCATCCTGCATGAGATATTTTATGCTTCTGCCCGCCCGAGCGCGAAATGTCAGGCCGTATTTTTCCGCGAGCAGGTGCGCCTTTTTAGTGATTTCTTCGTTTTTGCTGTCGGAGGTGGTAATCAGCATATTTTTTCCCCTTCGGTTTACTTGATTCCGTTTATTCAGATTATATCATTTTCCGCCGATATGTGCAATCGTGCGCGGCAAATTTGCTTCCGGAGCACTGTTTTTCTTGACAGGTCGGCGGCGGAGAGATATAATTGATGTGTATTCTTTAACAGATATAAATTTTGGGATGTGTTTGACATGAAAAAAAAGAAACTGATTTATCAATTGTTG
>JBJFHS010000191.1:0-2973 GCA_051893885.1 Eubacteriales bacterium | reverse complement strand
GACACCGTGATTCGATATGATTTATTCAGATTTATCACCTGCCTTCAGGGAATTGTAAATCGCAACAAACCCGAATTATTCATTCTCTGGGAGCCGCAGGACAGGTTCTGGCTCGATTATATCACCTCAGAGGGTAAGTTTCTGCACGGCGAAAAGCTGATTCCGGTCGACTCGACAGATGAAATATTAAAAATTTATGCCGAAAGAATCAGAGAATGCGGACTTGTTATGTGGGATACCTCCGTTCCGTCAACGCTGAACGCAGCTACGGTTGCCTGCGGTGTCGATGGATATCTTCCGGTCAGAGAAAACAGCTTTGCTCTCGAATACATTCAAAAATCCACCTCAGCTGATGTAAAACTCGATTTGGTCGGAAAGTTCAGTGCTCAGGGTAAAATCTGGGAAACGGATGAGGAGACAACCGGAAGTACAAAATGCGATGCCTACATATGGGCGCTCAACAAATATATGAAAAAAACGTCCGACAGCATATTGTTCTTCACGCTCGACGGCGCAAGCTGGTCAGACGATAAGTGGTATTACGGCGACATGGGCAACGCGTTTGTTCCGAATATGGATTACGCTGTCTCAAACCGCGCGTTTGTCTTTGATTTGTTCTGCTTTGAAGACGAAACTCCGTGCGACGACAGAAATCAGCCCCTCGGATGCGACTGTAACACTTTAAAGAGAATTCTACGGGAACAGTATGAGAAAAACGGCGGCAAAAAAATCACGACTGTATGCGGCTTCAACCCGTGGCACGTCAAATACACCGATATAGGAAACAAGAATCACCACGAAGGCGTTGAATCCGAATGGCACCTCGGCGAAATTCTGTCCGCTTACAACTGCGTGAAGGACGCTGACGCCGCTGGTTATTGCGGACTTGCAAATGCCTCGGTTTACCGCCACTTCCCGCTGAAAAAGCATTATGTCAACAGAAAACCGAAGCCGCCTGTCGAGGGTTACGACAAAAATAAAACTTATGTTTTGTTCTACGTCGGAGACTACGACGCCGCCTCGTGGACCGCAAGATTTATACCGAGGTGGTATAAGGATGAAAATCTCGGAAAAATTCCGCTGATGTGGTGCTTCAATCCGAACCTCTCAGACAGAATTCCGCAGGCGTTCGACTTTATTTACGAAAACTTCACCGACAACGACTATTTTGAAGCGGGTGACTCCGGCGCGGGATATAACAATCCAAGGCTTCTGTATCCTCCGAGAATTTTTTCCGATCTCCCGTCCGGCGTTGAGACGAATGTAGAGCACAATCTGAAATATTTCGGGCAGTTTGATTTGTCAATCATCGGCTTTGTAATAAACGGCGTACATAAAACCGATACAAATCAGATGTACGACTTGTCGAGATTCGCCCGAGGCGGTGTTGCTTACAACGGCTACGGCGAACCGGCTGTCGCAGTCAACGGAGTACCGTTCATGCCCCACACCTGTGATATCGGCGCGGAAAACATCGACCCCGTCAAAGCTGCTCATCAGGCAATCGACTCGATGAACCGCGCACATCAGAACAAAAAATTCCATATTTTCCGCACAATTCTCGTTTCGCCCACAAACCACGTGAAGATTATCGAAGAAATGAAAAAAGCCGCTCCAGAGAAAAATATAGAGCTGCTCGACCCAATAACATTCTTCGACTATCTGAAACAGGCTGTCAGCGAAGGAAATACATATTAATTTAATAAATCAATCAATCGAAAGGGAATAAAATGTCATTAATAAAACGCGCACTCACAGCAGACGGCGGAATCCGTGTGATTTTCTGCGACAGCACAGATATTGTTCGCCGCTCCTGCGAAATACATCACACATCAAAAACAATGACTGCGGTTCTCGGACGCGCTCTGACCGCAACTTCACTTATGTCGTGCCTCTTAAAGGATTCGGACAACACTCTGACTTTGCAAATCAAGGGTGACGGACCCTGTGGCACGATAATATGCGTTGGAGACTACAAGGGAAATGTCCGCGGATATGCCGACGATATGACTGTTGAGCTCCCGCCAAACAAATTCGGAAAGCTCGATGTCGGCGGAGCTGTGGGAGGCGGAACACTTTACGTCATAAAAGATATGGGCATGAATGAGCCATATATAGGAATGTCTCCGATTGTTTCCGGGGAAATTGCCGAAGACATAACGCAGTATTTCGCGAACAGTGAACAGACACCCACAGTATGCGCGCTCGGGGTAAGAGTTGACCAGAACAATATGTGCTTTGCGTCCGGCGGATACCTCATTCAGCTTATGCCGGGATATACCGAAGCGGATGTTGACAGAATTGAAACAAATGTAAATATGCTTGAATCCGTTTCAAAAATGATAGCGGACGGCAAAGACGGCGACGAAATCATCTCTCTCCTGCTTGACGGCATAGAATATGAAATGTTCGACGAGTTCGACATAGAGTATAAATGCACGTGCGACAGGGACAAGTATCTCAGAGCGCTCGTAAGCCTTGGTGAAAACGACATGAACGAGCTGAGAGCTGAAGGCAAACCTATTGAAACTGCGTGCCTGTTCTGCGGAAAGAAGTATAACTTTGAGATAGCGGAAGTTGACGCGGCGAGGGAAGCGGCCAAAGCTTTGAAAAACGCCGGAAATACTCCCGAAGATGATAAATAATAAACGGTGAGCATATGATAAAAATTGAACGATATTCCGTAATGAACTTCGATAACGCCATCCGTGGTATGCGCAATCCCATGAACTCGTGGGAAAAAATCGACAGCGGATACGACGAAAACGGGAATTTTATCGTCGGACCGGCTGACTTGAAGCTGATGAAAACACTGTGCAAATCAGGCAGTGACGACCGGAAATTCATGCGCATGATTTTTGTGACAGTTGATGTAACCGCGCCGCTGTATTGGTGGAAGGAATACGACACATACAAGGTTGGCACTGTGGCAAACTCTACCAGTACAATGCACAAAATTCACTCTAAAGAGTT
>JBJFHS010000190.1:0-2994 GCA_051893885.1 Eubacteriales bacterium | reverse complement strand
AGCTGAATGTCGCAGTGATGGGCTGTGCGGTCAACGGTCCCGGAGAGGCAAAGGGAGCTGACTTCGGAATAGCGGGAGGAGACGGATTCTGCGTGTTCTTCAAAAACGGGGAGCTCATCTGCAGAGTTGACGAGGACAAAGCCGTTGATTTTCTGTTTGATGAAACAGTAAAAGCGATAAACGGCTCAGACTGAAATAATACAAAGAAACGGAGTAAAAAATGTCTGAGAGGACACTTGCCGATATATTCAAAAAAGCCGCGCCTGAGGTGAGCGGTCGGCAAAAGGAAATTTTTGACAGCGCAACCGATATAAAGCTGAAAATAGACCGTGAAAAACGCATCGCCGAAGCCTCAATTCACCTGCCGAAGCTGTACAAAAAACGGGATATCTACGCGCTCGAAACCCTTATCAAGGAGAAATATGACCTCAGCCGCATAATGATTCTGACGCATTATCCGACTGAGCTTTTCACCACCGACTATATGGACGAGATTTTCACGGAAGCCGCCCGAGTCGGAGTCGTAATAAACGGCTTTTTCGATAAATACGAGCTCGAAAAAAAGGACGGCGGACTTATAATCTACATACCGTTTTCACACGGCGGAATCACTCTCCTCGACCTCGCCAAAACCGCAAACGTTATCGAAGGCATCATAATGAGCGAATTTTCGCTTCCGATGAAAATCGAGATAAAGCAAAGCATCGACGCCGATAAGCAGTACGCGGAATTTGTCGCGCATCAGCTTGAAAAACTCAACAGCGAATCCGAAAATATCGCCGCCGAACACGCTCGCCTCGAAATGGAAGCAAGACAGTCGGAGGAAAAAGAAACCGAGGAAAAAGAAGTCCTCCCGCGTGTTTCGTCGCTGTTTGAGGGTGAGGACAGCGCGGAAGTAATCGACGGAGAAAAAATAAAATCGGGAAAAATCGTGTTTAACGTATCCTCACCGGAGCTTGTATACGGCGAACTTTTCCCGATTGAAAACACGACTCCGCTGCGCTCGATAAAAAATACCGGAAAAAACGTCATAATTCTCTGCGAAGTTTTTGATATACAGGAAAAAGAGACGCGCAAGGGCGACAAGATGATGTTCACAATTGCCGCAACCGACCGCGAAGCCTCGATTTATATAAAAGTTACCGTGCCTATTGAAGCGAGCGCAGAAACCGAAACTCTTTTTTCAAAGGGAAAGCAGTACGCCGTCCGCGGCAGCATCAAGCGCGACACCTTCGACAACGATTTGTATATGCAGTTTACTGATATACTGAAAATATCGGAGTCCGCGCGGAAGGACAACTCACCCGAAAAACGAGTGGAGCTGCACCTTCACACCTGTATGTCCGCGATGGACGCCACAATCAAAGCTGACGATATCGTCAAAACCGCTCACAAATGGGGTCACAAAGCCGTCGCAATCACTGACCACGGAAACCTGCAGAGCTTCCCGGTCGCAATGCTGACAGCAGACTCGCTGAACGACGAAATCAAGGTCCTCTACGGCGTTGAGGCTTACTACGTCGACGACACCTCACGTGCGGCTTACAAGGGCGAGGACATCACCTTCGACGATGAGTTCTGCGTGTTCGACATCGAAACCACGGGACTTTCCGCAGCGACCTGCAAAATTACCGAAATCGGTGCGGTCATCGTCCAAAACGGCGAAATCAAGGACAAATACAACACATTTGTAAATCCCGGAGTCCCGATTCCCGCAAACATAACGGAGCTGACGGGCATCACGGATGAGATGGTAGCCGACGCCAGACCGATAAGCGAAGTCCTGCCGGAGTTTCTCGCTTTCGCGGGCGGAAGAATGCTTGTCGCACACAATGCGTCGTTCGATACGGGATTCATACGTTTTGCGGCTGAAGAAAACGGAATCGCGTTCGACAACCCGTACCTCGACACCGTGGCGATGTCCAGAAATATGAACCCAGACCTCAAAAATCACAAGCTCGACACTCTTGCAAAGCACTACAATCTCGGCGATTTCAACCACCATAGAGCCTCCGACGACGCTGAAATGCTCGCTGCAATCTTCACCTGTATGTCGGAGAGGCTGAAGGAGGAGGGAATTGACACTATTTCCCGAATGAACTTCGCGATGGCTGAAAAATCCGATGTAAAGAAGCTGAAATCCTATCACCAGATAATTCTTGTGAAGAATCAGACCGGCATGAAAAACCTTTACAAGCTCGTGTCGGACTCGTACCTGAAGTATTACTACCGACACCCGCGCATCCCGAGAACACGTCTTGAGGAGCTGAGAGAAGGTCTTATAATCGGTTCGGCGTGCGAGGCGGGAGAGCTATTCACCGCGATGATGGAGGGCAAATCCGAGAACGACCTGATCGAAATCGCGCAGTTTTACGACTACCTCGAGATTCAGCCGATCTGCAACAACGAATTCATGATCCGCGAGGGAAGGGTGCCTGACGAGGAAGCGCTGCGAAATTTCAACCGCCGCATTGTCGAAATAGGCCGAAAGGCGAACCGCCCCGTCTGTGCAACCTGCGACGCTCACTATAAAAATCCCGAAGATGAAATTTACCGACGAATAATCCTGACAGGTCTCGGATATAAAGACGCGGACCGCGAAACAAAGCTGTTCTACCGCACGACAGAAGAAATGCTTGAGGAATTTGCGTATCTCGGTGAGGATGTGGCGCGTGAGGTTGTAATCGAAAATCCGAACAAAATCGCGGATATGATAGAGTACTGCCGTCCGATTCCGAAGGGAAACTACCCGCCTCACATCGACGGAGCGGAGGAGGAGCTGACCGAAAAGTGCCACTCACTCGCAAAGCAGCTGTACGGCGACCCGCTTCCCGAGGTTGTTTCCGCGCGTCTTGAGAGAGAGCTCGATTCAATCATCAAAAACGGCTTCGCTATCATGTACATAATAGCCCGCAAGCTCGTGGAAAACAGCGAGTCAAAGGGGTATCAGGTCGGCTCAAGAGGTTCGGTCGGTTCGTCATTCGCGGCGACAAT
>JBJFHS010000189.1:0-11917 GCA_051893885.1 Eubacteriales bacterium | reverse complement strand
ACTGTCTTTCCTTTGTCAAGAGGTTTTTTCAAAGTTTTTTCAACTTTTTTCTTCCTCCCTCTCAGGCTTTCGCCTTCTCGAAGACAGCTCCGTTATTATAGCACTTACCTCTCACTTTGTCAATACCTTTTCGCAAAAAAATCAAAAAATTTTTTTATCCGACAAAATCCTGCCAATCACTTGAATATTTTCATCTTGTATAATATAATATACCTGATTTTTTTAATTTATTACAGGAGTTTTATAATGTTCAAAGAAGGCTTCGATAACGATAAATACTTTTCCCTGCAGACCGAACGCATAAAGGAACGCATTTCCCAGTTCGGAGGAAAACTTTACCTAGAATTTGGCGGAAAACTGTTCGATGACAACCATGCGTCGCGTGTACTCCCCGGATTCAAGCCGGACACAAAAATAAATATGCTTCTGCGAATGAAAGACAAGGCGGAAATCGTCATCGTCGTCTCGGCAGTGGCTATCGAGCAGAACAAAATGCGCGCAGACCTCGGAATCACATACGATATGGATGCTCTCAGGCTTATCGATGCATTTCGCGAGCGCGGTCTTTACGTCGGAAGTGTCTGCATAACACACTACGCCTCACAGCCGTCGGCAGATGCTTTCATAAAGCGGCTCGGAGAACTCGGAATCAGAGTATTCAGGCACTATCCCATTGCCGGATATCCCACAAACGTAAAACTAATCGTCAGCGACAACGGCTACGGAAAGAATGATTACATCGAGACCTCTCGCCAGCTGATTGTGATAACCGCACCCGGCCCCGGAAGCGGAAAAATGGCTACCGCGCTGTCGCAGCTTTATCACGACTCAAAGCGCGGGATCAAGTCGGGATATGCAAAGTTCGAAACCTTCCCCGTGTGGAATCTGCCGCTCACGCACCCCGTCAATCTCGCATACGAATCCGCTACCGCCGACCTCGCAGACGTGAACATGATTGACCCGTACCATCTTGAAGCATACGGCAAAACGACGGTCAACTACAACCGCGACGTCGAGATTTTCCCCGTACTCCGCAGACTTTTTGAGGAAATATACGGCGAATGCCCCTACAAAAGCCCGACGGATATGGGCGTAAATATGGTCGGATTCTGTATCTACGACGACAAAGCGGTATCCGACGCCGCAAATATGGAGGTAATCCGCCGGTACTACGACTGTCTTGTAAAGAAACGCAAGGGAATCTGTGATGAAGATGAAGTCCTCAAGCACGAGCTCATCATGAATCAGGCGAAAATTTCAACCGAAAACCGCCGTGTAGTGAAGGCCGCACTCGACAAAGCCGCATTGACCGACGGGCCGAGCGCCGCAATCGAGCTTCCCGACGGCGAAATAGTGACCGGAAAGACAACGGATCTGCTAGGTTCATGTGCCGCCGCGCTTCTGAACGCACTTAAAAAGCTCTCCGGTGTGGACGACGGAATTCACCTCATCTCCCCCTCAGTTATCGAACCGATATGCCACCTGAAAACCGAACGGCTCGGATGCCACAACCCGCGGCTTCATGCGGACGAGATATTGATCGCCCTTTCGATTTCCGCCTCCACCGACAAAAACGCAAAGGCCGCATTTGAATGCCTTCCAAAGCTGGTTGGGTGCGAAGCCCATACAAGCGTCATCGTTTCTCAGGTCGACTCCGACACGTTCCGCAAGCTCGGTATGAATCTGACCTGCGAGCCGGTTTACGAATCGAAAAAGCTGTTCCACAGATAAAAGAATCCGATTCCGCTTCGGAGGTCATTTACAATATAATTGTTACAAATTTGAAACAATTCTCACGCCCCCCTTGTAATCGCAAAAATAACAATGTATAATATCGAAAAAAGAATAAAACCGCCGGGGAGCTTGTGTACAGGCTGAGAGGAAGGTGAACCTTCGACCCGTTACCTGATTTGGATAATGCCAACGTAGGAAAGCGTTCCGCTGTTTTTTCTGACAGTATCCGTTTCGGGTGCTGTCTTTTTTAATTTATGTGTAAAGGAAAAAGCTATGGTAAAAATCAACGGCATTGAAGAAAACGCGGACGGAATGACTTTGTCTGAATACCTCGGCACTACCGAATTCGACAAAAAGCGAATAGCTGTCGAGCTCAACGGCGAAATCGTCCCGAAAAGCGCGTACGCCGAAACCGTTCTGAAGGACGGCGACTGCGTTGAGGTTGTCAGCTTCGTGGGCGGCGGCTGATGATTCCGACAAAAGATGAAATGTATTCCGCCCTTGTGCTCCGTCAGGGGAAGGAACTCACCGAAAAAATGAGCCGGAGTACCGTCGCAGTCTGCGGACTCGGTGGGCTCGGCTCGAATATCGCAATTTCCCTCGCAAGAGCGGGCGTCGGCAGGCTGATTCTCATTGACTTCGATGAGGTCGACGTCACAAATCTTCACCGCCAGCAGTATAAGGCGTCACAGGTGGGAAAGCTCAAAACCGATGCGCTGCGCGAAAACCTCGCCGAAATCGCTCCGTACACCGAAATCGTGACATACCGTGCAAAGCTCGACGAAAACAACGCGCCGAATTACCTCTCAGATGCGGACATAATCTGCGAAGCCTTTGATTCAGCCGAAGCGAAAGGTATGCTTGTCGACGTGTGCGCGGAAAAACTGAGGGATAAATACCTCGTCGCATCGTCCGGTATGGCTGGGCTCGGCTCACCGAACGGCATCAGAACACGGCGCATAACAAAAAATTTCTATCTCTGCGGAGACGGAGAGAGCGACGTGAATACCTCGGGAAGCCTTGTCTCATCAAGAGTAATGCTGTGCGCATCTCACGTTTCAACCGTCGTTCTGCGCCTGATTGCCGGCATGACGGACATTTAAAACCACAGAAAGAAGGAAAAATAAATATGCAAAACGATCCACTTGTTTTAGGCGGAAAAAGCTTTAATTCGCGCTTTATTCTCGGCTCGGGCAAATATTCGCTCAGGCTGATCGAGGCAGCGATAAAATACGCCGGAGCGGAAATCATCACTCTGGCAGTCAGAAGAGCAAACACAAAGGACAGCGAGAACATCCTCGACTACATTCCCGAAGGCGTCACTCTGCTGCCCAATACATCCGGTGCGAGAAATGCGGAAGAAGCCGTCAGAATCGCCCGCCTTGCACGTGAGCTCGGATGCGGGAACTTTGTCAAAATCGAGATAATGCGCGACTCGAAATACCTCCTCCCCGACAACTATGAGACAGTCCGCGCCACGGAAATTCTCGCAAAAGAGGGATTTGTCGTCCTGCCGTATATGTACCCCGATCTCAACGTCGCACGGGACCTCGTTAACGCCGGTGCCGCAGCCGTAATGCCCCTTGCATCCCCCATCGGCTCAAACAAAGGCCTTGCGACGAAGGAATTCATACAAATTTTAATTGACGAAATAGATTTGCCGATCATAGTCGATGCGGGAATCGGCAGACCGTCACAGGCGTGCGAGGCTATGGAAATGGGAGCAGCTGCCGTGATGGCGAATACCGCTCTCTCCACCGCCGGAGACCTTGTCAGAATGGCGTCCGCATTCAAATCCGCCATCGAAGCAGGCAGAGAGGCGTATCTCGCGGGAATCGGACGTGTTCTTGTGCGCGGAGCAGCTTCCTCAGACCCGCTTACGGGATTTCTGCGTGACTGAGCGGGGATTATAATATGGAAAACAGATTTTTTGTCGACTCGGAGTTTCTGACCCCGGCCGCACTTGAAAAAAAGCATCGCCTTGAGACCGACCCCACCTCCCGCACAAACCACATGGAGTATATGCCGGGCATGGAGGTCATAAATTCCGACGTGAGAGATAATGTCATGTCGCATTTCAACTCCGCCGACTTTTCAAAATATACCGCGCGGGACGTAAAAAGCGCACTTGAGCACGACAACTGTACAATAGAGGACTTCAAAGCACTCCTTTCCCCAGCCGCCGAGCCGTTCCTCGAAAAAATGGCGGAGAGAGCGAGAGAGGAGACAAGCCGGCACTTCGGCAGCAACGTATATCTGTTCACCCCGCTGTATATCGCGAACTACTGCGAAAACTACTGCGTCTACTGCGGCTTCAACTGCTACAACCACATCAGCCGAATGAAGCTGACGATGGAGCAGATAGAGCACGAAATGAAAGTCATAGCGGACAGCGGAATGGAGGAAATCCTCATCCTCACAGGCGAAAGCAGAGAGAAAAGCAGCGTCGAGTACATAGGGGAAGCGTGCCGGCTCGCAGCGAAGTATTTCCGCATGGTCGGCCTTGAGATTTACCCCGTAAACACCGACGAATACCGCTACCTGCACGACTGCGGCGCAGACTACGTCACGGTTTTTCAGGAGACCTACGACGCGGACAAATACGAAACACTGCACCTGCTCGGACACAAGAGAGTCTGGCCCTATCGCTTCGACGCACAGGAAAGAGCGCTCATGGGCGGAATGAGGGGCGTGGCGTTTTCCGCACTCCTCGGGCTGTCCGATTTCAGGCGCGACGCACTTGCAACCGCACTTCACGCGTACTATCTGCAGAAAAAATACCCGCAGGCGGAGATTTCTCTCTCGTGCCCCAGACTCCGCCCGATTATCAACAACGACAAAATCTCACCGCTCGACGTCGGCGAAAAACAGCTTTGTCAGGTGCTTTGCGCATACCGTATCTTCCTGCCGTTCGTGGGAATCACGGTGTCGTCAAGGGAAAGCGCCCAGTTCCGAAACGGAATCGTAAAAATTGCCGCGACAAAGGTTTCGGCAGGAGTATCAACCGGCATCGGCGACCACGAAAAGAAGTATAAAGGAACAGATTCCGACGAGGGCACCGGGGATGAGCAGTTCGAGATAGACGACGGACGCAGCCTCGGACAGATGTACTCCGATATATCGGACGAGGGACTTCAGCCGGTGCTCAACGATTACTTATATGTCTGATATAATCTGTGTGACAAACAAAAACCTCTGCGCGGACGACTTTTTAAATAGGATTGACGGGATAGCACAGGCGGGAGTAAAAGCCGTGATCCTGCGCGAAAAGGAGCTCTGCGAGGAGGAATATTTCAGCCTTGCCCGTGAAGTAAAACGAATCTGCGACCAGCGCGGTGTGACATTCATTCCGCATAGCTTTACAACTACAGCAAAAAATCTCGGCTGTAATGCGCTTCATATCCCGCTCGGCGCACTGAAAGAGCTCGATGAAATTGAAAAAACGCACTTTGATATCCTCGGCACATCGGTTCATTCAGTTGACGACGCCCTCAAGGCACAGTCTCTCGGGTGTACATACCTCGTCGCGGGGCATATTTTTGAAACCGACTGCAAAAAAGGCCTTGTGGGGAGGGGACTTAACTTTCTCGGCGAGGTGTGCAGGGCGGTCGACATACCAGTGTACGCCATCGGAGGGATAAACGAGAAAAATATCGGCTCTGTGAGAAATGCCGGAGCGTGCGGCGTGTGCGTCATGAGCTCACTAATGTGTGCAGAGGACGTGCGGGGATATTTAAGGGAGTTAAATAATGGATAAAACAAAACTGAAACAAAGCCTGCTTCTCTACGCCGTGACCGACAGAAAAGACTGCGGGCGTGAAAAATTCCTCGATGATATCGAAAAAGCTCTTGCGGGCGGCGTGACAATGCTCCAGCTCAGGGAAAAACACCTCTCCGACGACGAACTATTGCGCGAAGGTGAAGAAGTGCTCGGACTGTGCCAGAAATACGGCGTGCCGCTGATTATAAACGACCGGGCTGACATCGCGGCAAAAATCGGAGCGGACGGGGTTCACGTCGGAGCGGAGGACATGGAGATAAGCGAAATCCGCCAAAAATACGGGGACGAAATAATAGTCGGTGCAACAGCCAAAACCGTCGGACAGGCGAAAAAAGCTCAGGAGTGCGGTGCGGATTACCTCGGAGTCGGGGCGGTCTTTCCCTCTCCCACAAAGCAAAACGCCAGACGCATAACGCTGTCCGATCTGCGCGATATAACGTCGTCGGTGAAAATACCCTCGGTCGCAATCGGCGGAATCAGCGCGGAGAATATACATGAGCTATCCGGCGGCGGAATGTGCGGCTTCGCAGTGGTTTCGGCGGTTTTTTCGGCGGAGGATATCACAAAAGCAGCGAAAAAATTGAAAAAACTCGCAGAAGAAATTGCCGGAGGTAAAGCACAATGAAATTAAAAACATCACTCACCGTTGCGGGAAGCGATTCAAGCGGCGGCGCAGGCATTCAGGCGGATATCAAAACCATGACCTCCTGCGGCGTATACGCCATGAGCGCGATAACCGCCCTGACCGCACAGAACACGACGGGAGTTTTCTCGGTCTCCGCAGTAAAACCGGATTTTCTCGCAGCTCAGATTGACGCGGTTTTTGAGGATATCGTCCCCGACAGCGTAAAAATAGGTATGCTTCCCTCCGCAGAGCTTGTCAGAATCACAGCTGAGCGGCTGAAGCACTACGGCGCGTCAAAAATAGTGGTCGACCCGGTAATGGTATCGACAAGCGGCTCAACACTGGCGCAGAGCGACGCGGTAAAGTCATTCAAAACCGAACTTTTCCCGATTGCAGCGCTGATAACTCCGAACATTCCCGAAGCTGAGGTTCTGACCGGGTCAGAAATAAAAAACCGCGCCGATATGGAACGTGCTGCAAAAAAAATATCCGAGGAATGTTCCTGCGCCGTGCTGCTCAAGGGCGGTCACAGCGTGTCTGATGCAAGCGACGTGCTCTGCGACGGCAGAATCAGATGGTTTGAGGGCGAGAAAATCGACAACCCCAACACCCACGGCACGGGATGCACACTCTCAAGCGCGATTGCCTCGTTTCTGGCAAAGGGATATCCGCTTGAGCAGTCGATTGAGAGAGCGAAGGAGTATATTTCAAATTCACTCGCAGCTATGCTTGACCTCGGACACGGCTCCGGCCCTCTCAACCACATGGCAAGCCTGAGCGGCAGATTTTTTGGCTGAAAATAGCCGAACAACGGACAATTCTGCTTTTCCGGGTGAAAAAAAAGTGAATATTGCCGGTTCTTTTTTTGAAATTTAAATATACTGATTGAAATATCTGTTTTTATATGGTATAATAACAAATCGAATCAGTAATATCACTCAAAGAAGCAAATCGAAAGGAGTTACCTAAAATGGGTAATCAGAACAAGACTCTGACGGCAGAACAGAAGTCAGAGAAAAGAAAGTCACTGATAACAACCGTATGTATAATTCTCGCGGCTGTTATAGTAATCGCTCTTGTCGCGTACGCACGTCTCGCAGACAGCGGAGTAATTCTCCGTTCAAAAACCGCAGCCAAAAGTGATAACTATGAAATCACCGGCACAATGATGGCATACCTCTACAGCAGCAACTACCAGAACTACGCGTCGTATATCAGCTACCTCGGCGTGGATACATCAAAATCCTTAAAGAGCCAGCCCTGCGCTTACACCACCGAGGCTAACGGCACATGGTTCGACTATTTCGCTGCAATGACAAAGGATTACGCAAAACAGCTGCTTGCACTCTGCGAAGCCGCAAAGAAAAACGGTGTTGAACTCGACGACAGCGACAAAGCCGATATCGACGCCTCCATCGACGCCCTTGAGGAAGCAGCAAAGAATTACGGATACACCGCAAACCAGTACCTCGCAGCTCTCACCGGCTCCGGCGTAAACGTCAAGGATGTCAGAAAGTGCATGGAGCTCACCTCCCTCGCAAGCAAGTATACCACAATTTACCAGGATTCTCTCACATACACCGCTGACGAGCTTGAAAGCTATTATTCAGCGAACACCGACGATTTTGAGGGCGTTGACTACTATGTCTACACCGTAAACTCCACCGATTTCATGGAAAAAGACCCCGACGGCAACCCTGTAGGAGACACCGCCGCAGCCTCCGCTTCCGCATATGATGCAGCAGAGAAAATCGCCGCCGCAAACAGCACCGAAGAATACCTTGACCTCATCCGCGAATATATGGCTGACAGCCTCGGAATGGAGGAAACCGATGTAGATACCGCAGTTGAAAACGCATTCAACAGACACGTTACAGCCGCATCAATCTCAAGCGTGGCTGACTGGGCGTTCTCGGCTAAGGCAGGGGATGTTTACCTCGCCGGAAGTGAAGGCGACTCCTCCTTCGCAGTTTACTGCCTCACAAAGCCCTCTTACCGCGACGAAACTCCCACCAGAAACGTCAGACACATCCTCTTCTCAAGCGATGAATACGAGGACGACGCAAAGGCTCAGGAAATTTACAATGAGCTCAAGGAAGCCGGCTTCTCCGAAGAAAAATTCAATGAGCTTGCTGCTGAATACAGCGCTGACACAGGCTCAAGTGCAAACGGCGGCCTGTACGAAAACGTAACGATGGGCTCCACTGCAAACGAATTCAATGCATGGCTCTTTGACGACGCGAGAGTTCCCGGAGACAGCGGAATCGTTGAATCCTCCGCATACGGCTGGCACGTTATGTACTACGTAGGCGAGGGCGACTCCACTACATGGCAGGAAAACGCCAAGACCGCACTCAAAGAAAGCGACTACAACACTCTGATTGAGGAAAACTCCTCCTCAGTTACATTCAACAACTCCGTTATAAACGAAATCAACGCCTGACCCAATCAAATAAAAAGGAGCTTTTCCGTATTTTCCGGATAGCTCCTTTTTTTGTGTTTTCAGCTTTGGGATTTATTCCGCACTTTCGCCGGTTGAAGTCTCAGTCAGTTCACTGAGCTTTTTGTCAAAGTTTTCAAGCTGCTTGTTCATAAGCTTTTCGTTTGTTTTTGTAGTGGATGCGATTTTGTCGGCTTTCGGAAGGAATACGCTGGAGGCATATGCGCACTTGATGCTCGACCAGATACCCGTTCCGAGGTCGTAGTAGGAGGTGTCGAACACAAGCTGAAGCATTTCAGAGGAATCCTCGTCGCGCGCAACCTTAGTCATGAGAACGACGTCAATGTACGCGGGAATGGATTCGATGTATGAGTTGTAGCTGAACGCATCGAGGATTACAGCGACTGCGTGATACTTTTCAGAGGAGAGAGTTTTCGGAAGCATTGTCTGCGCGCCGCCTTCAACCAGGGAGTGATAGCTGTCCTGAGCTTCGGTGAACTTCGGCGGAGGAACTATTCCGAGTGAGAATTCGATGTCACGCATTTTTGCGGCTTCTCCGACATACGCTGCGGTGAACAGAGCGCGTCCCTCGAAGAATATTATGGGATCTCCGCCGCCGAGCTCTGTGCCGTAACCGCTGGTGTAGATGTAGTTTCCGCTGTCGAGGTTTACGAACTTAGTCATAACGTCGACAATTTTTTCGTTTCCGGGAACCGCGAAGTAAACCTTGCCTTCTTCGTTTCTGTCGATGTACTTGCAGTCCGCACCTGCGAACATAGCGCTGTAGTGGCGTACGATAACTCCTGTGATTCCCCACTGGTCGTCATCATCCGTCATTTCACCGTTGCCGTCGAGGTCCGATACTGCAAGACCGCCGAGCCGGTAAAGCTCGTCTACAGTCCATTTGCCCTCGCGGACAGTGTCGTAGATGTCATATCCCGGGCTGAGATTTTCAAGCATATCGCTGTTGACAACGTAGCAGTGGCGTGTCGAGTAGTTGTATAAGCTGAACGCTCCCGAAACCGCCGCCTGAATGCCGTTGAAGTTGTACTGTTCCGTCGCGGCATTGTCCCACCACGGGTTTGACAGGTCAAGATCGGTCAGATTGTTCCACGACATTACGAATCCGCCGGTGAGCATATTTGCAGCCTCAGCGTCAAATACCATTCCAACGTCAAAAGTGTCGTCCTGAGCTGTGACGGAATTTTTGAAGGTGTTTATGAGGTTACCGTCCGCTACCTCTTCGATTACGCAGTCGTAACTGTCCTCAACCTTTTTCTCACGGTTGTAAAGCGCGTCGTTAAGGGTCTCGCCGGTGATGTCTGACGCGAAAATCTGCGCATTTGCCCAGTTGAAGCTCTCCTGGGTGTAGTTGAGCAGTCTCAGCTCCGCTCCGTCAAGGTTTTCGACTGCGGGTGCCGGAAGGTCTTCTTCGGTCTCCGCAGTTTCTTCCGATGAATTTTCGCCGGAGATTTCAGGAGTATTTGTCACTCCGTCATCGGTATCTCCGCCATCCTTCTGAGCACAAGAGCTCAAAAGAATCAGTGCGGCGAAAATAAGGCTCAGAAGCCTTTTTGTTCTGATTGTGTTACTCATGTTCTTCCCCCTGTATAATATTTTTTATTCAAATATAACGGTGATTCTGCCGTTTTCGGGTCTTATGTGGTTTTCATCCGCAAATTTTCCGCATCCGAGCTTTATGCTGTATGTGCATCCCGCATATCTGAGCGTAATTTTGTCACTGCTGAGTCCGGCAACCGTGGGGCAGGCTTCGTCTTTACCGATACGGTTCTCGATTTCACATTCACCGAGCTCTATTGAGACAGAATTCTCGGTGAGGGTGAACACAATGTCCCCGAAGGATACCCTTGCCGTGTCTCCGACTTCCTCAAAGGTCACGGGACGGTTCTCAACTGCCTTTCCGCCTTTTGTGATGTACGCGCCGGCAAGAACTCCGTTTCCGCTGAACCTGTTTCCGTCAACCGCGGGCAGTGATTCGTAAGTCGCCTCGTTTTTGTCGCATACCTTGTCCTCATACGGGTCGGCAAAGCTGTCGGAGAAGATGTGAAGGTCGCGTATTCTCACGCCGTTTTTGTCGGAGAACAGGTTCACGCGGTACTTTTTCGAGGAGTACCAGACAGAGCGCTTTTCTCCGTCATCCCATGCGTCGTGTGCGGTGATAGCCGACGGCGGAGTAGTCTCATACGTCTCCTTGTACCATCTTCCTGTGTCTCCGAGAGTTTCACAGCAGAGCTTTCCCTCTTTCTGCATCTGTGCAAACTTCTCAAACTGATATTCAAGACCGTCCTTCATTGATTTCCAGCCGAAGCTGTTTTCCTGACCCGCCTGAGCGTATCCGAAACTTAGGCAGTCTCCGTTGAAGTTTTCCTTCAAATACCAGTCAACCCACTTTTTGTTTCCGCCGCCGCCTCCGCTGCAGTAAACGGGTTCGAGAGTTATGACCCCCTGGAACATCTGCGCTCCGCTCTCAGCACTTGTGCCGAAGTCGTACTGATAAACCGGGTCCGATCCGAGCATACGGAACAGCGGAACCCTGATTTCGGTTTCTTCACTCTGCGCGGGCATGAATACGTTGTTTGCCGACGGGTAATATCCCTGACCGTAATAGCCGCCCCAGAGGGTATAACCGTCCGTGCCGTACTGTTCCTTGCAGTTGCAGATTGCGTCAAGCTCGTATTTTCCGGCGATGTATCGAACCGTGTGCGTGTCGAATAACCACGAGCCGAACGAACGCGGATAGTATCCGAATACACTTCTGAATTTTTCAAACAGCGCGTCCGCTAATTTTTCTCTCTCTTCCTTTGTGTAGCCGAGTGAAAAGCCGCAGTGTACGTGCCAGTCCCAAGGGAATCTTCCGGTCCATCTGATACCGCAGTCGGCGCACATAGGCTCAACTATCTCGTGCCAGACGCCAAGCTCAAACTGCTCCGGGTCGAGCTCTTTCAGAATATCGGTGAACTCGGGCATACCCAGCGTGTCGTACTGAACGAGGAACGTGCCGCGCAGACCATGCTTTTTCATGAGCTTTATCTGCTCGACAACAGGCTCGATGAGGTCCATTTTTACTCTCGGCTCGACCGCGCGTATGAAATTGACAATGTTTACGATTTGTCTTTTCTGCATTTTTTTGTCCTTCTTTCGACAGATTCGGGCAAAATACTTGAAAAATATTTTACTCCATCTTATAATAGTATTATAGCACCGTATAATTAAAAACACAACGCATAAATCAACTGAAAATGTGGACAAAACGAATGTCAGATTGGAGACTAACTATAAAAAGTCAAGCCCCAAAAGAAAAGTTTTGCTAAAAAGT
>JBJFHS010000188.1:0-11942 GCA_051893885.1 Eubacteriales bacterium | reverse complement strand
GACGGCGGTGACGATGATGTTGTCCTTTGACACTTCGATTCCGCTGAACTTGACGGGCAGCTTTCCGGTGTGGAAGGTCTCCATCACGACAAACGGCTGAACAGACAGCTCCGCGGCTTGTCTCGACGCCTTTCCGGCCGACTCAAACGGTGCGAGCGCATAGGTGAATTCGTGTATTCCCTGCTCCTGATATTCACAGAACTCGTCGCGGTTTCCGTTTCCGTAGTGGTCGGCGAATATTGCACCGCGCAGTACCGTCAGTGAGAGCACGCTTCCGTCCGCGTCAAAGCTGTATTTGCTGTCGTTGAGCACGCTGAGCCCGAATTCGTCATTCCGCGCGGCAAACCACGAATGGCAGACCTGTTCGCTTCCGTCGTTTGGGCGGCTGATTTTACCGAACGGGATTTCGCACAGTATTTCGGGGTTTTCTATATTTGTAGGGATTCTGAATTTCAGCATACGGTGCTTTTCGTGGAAATCGACCTTGGTTTTCACCGTGACGATGGCGGAGTCGGGTGTCAGCGAATAATCTCTGCGGACGGTGGTTCTCTCTCCCTCGGTGAAACATCTGACAGTGGCGCGGACGGGGCCGTTTTCGATGATTTTTACGCTTCCCCTCTCGAACACATCGGTGACTTTTTTGAATTCACTGATTCCGTGCGCCCATGTGTCGGAGTCGGTTTCGTCGACAAGCACGGTTTTTGTCTCGCCCGAGAGCATCTCACGGCGGTTGATTTTGTCGTAATACGAGACGAGTTCGCCGTTTTCTGGGTTGAATGTCAGCTTAACAAGGCGGTTTTCAATTGAATTCTCGGTGACGGCGAAGGGATTTTCGGATTCTTGTGCCTCTCTCCTGAAGGTGCGGTAGAGCTTATATCCGAGAGGAGGCAGCTCTGCGATGAACGCGCACTCCCATTTGTCACCCCCGTTGGTTCTCGATGCTCTGACGTGCTGGAGCGGGATTTCTCTGCCATCGATGTCCGTTATCACGTCGGGGTTGTCGCAGATTCTGACAAATGTTCTGACAGCCCACGGGTGCGGGTTGAAAATCACGACCGGCGTTCCGAGCTCCTCAGTGTACCACGCCGCGCCCCAGCCTCCTCTGTCGGGCTTTATCTCCCTGCCGTCTGCTGTGTCGATATTCCACGAAATCTGCTGGCAGGCGAAGTTGGTGTTCCTGTCGGCAATTGACTGGGCCTCGCCGTGGCTTATTCTTGCGTCGTCGTAAGCCTCTTTGATGCTGCATCCGCCGAGGATATCGTGGAACTGGTTGAACAGGATGTTTTTCCACGCGCGCTCATACTCGTCGGAGGGGTATTTTGTCCCCGCGAGGAAGTTCGACACGCACGAATACTTCTCCGCGGTGAGCATCATGTTTTCGCTTCTGCGGTTGTTCTGCTTTATCATAGCGCAGGCACTATAGCAGCCCTTTGCGTGGTACTGCAAATCGTCGCGCAGAACGGGGACGTCGGCGTCCTTCACCGCTTCAAAGTATTCGTCGGGTGTGGAATAGACAAACCTGTCGTCCAGCTCCCGCTCCATTTTTTCGAGCAGCTTTATTGTCGGGCCGCCGCCGTGATTTCCGATTCCGTAGAACGCCATCATCGCGTGTTCGGATGCCATTGACGCGACTTTTTCAAAATTGTCGAAGCACCACTGATTGAAATTGTACTGAATCGGAATCCTGTAGGTTCTGACTCTCGAGCCGTCCGCGCTTTCCCAGTCAAACAGGCTGTCGGCGAGCTCTTTTTCGTGGGGCTGAGGGCGCATAAAGACATAATTTTCCATACCGCTCTGTCTGAGCAGCTTCGGAATTGAGCCGTTGTGGCCGAACGAGTCGACGTTATAGCCCGTTTTTGCTGTGACGCCGAAGTTATCGCGGAAAAATCTCTGCGAAATCAGTGCGTGGCGCGCGAAAGACTCACCCGATGGGATGTTGCAGTCCGGCTGAATGTACCACCCTCCGGTGATGCACCACCTTCCCTCTCTGATCCTCTCTTTGATTTCTTCGAACATTTTCGGGTCGCTGTCCTTGACCCACTCGTAATACGCCGCGCAGGCTGAGGTGAATTTGTAGTCCGGAAACTCGTTCATTCTGTCGAGAGCGCTTCGGTAGGTCGCCTTGATTTCGGCAAAGCCCTCCTGCCATCTCCAGAGCCACACGGGGTCGAGGTGAGCGTTTCCTATGAGATGTACCTTTTCCATTTTTGTATATTCATGCCTTTCTTTATGTATTTTTATTCGTTTTCGGCTTCTTCGGCGCGCTTTTCGTAAGTCTTGATAACTTTTTCCATCTGCTTTGACGCGACCTTTTCCTTCTGCTTATACCATGATGCGAAATCGCGGTTGCCGGACGTAGCCATATCGGCAAAGTGGTTCGCAAGAGTTCCGCCCATCTGCTCGTTGTAGTAGCCGAGGTCGAATACGCGGTGTTCCCTGATTATATCGAGCATTGCGGAGGACTTTTCATCGCGTGAATCGCGGGTTTTCAGCGCAACATCGTAATATGCCGGAATGACGTACTCCCTGCCGAGGATGCAGAGCGTTTCGATTATAAGGCTTGTGCGGTCGGGGTCGGAGGCGGTTATCGGAACCACGAACAGGTTGACACCGGCGTCGACGTTGGATAAATATTCACTCGACTCGTCAAACTTCGGCCACGGGAGAATACCGAACGAGTAGTCCATATCGCGCAGCGCAACGACTTCGGTGATATTCATATCGGCAAAGAGCATACCGCCCTTTCTGAACATTTCCGAGGTCGCGCCGTTCTGAACGACTGACTGCGGCACCTTCCAGACGTTTGCGGAGTCGTAGAGCGCGAAATATCTTTCAAACATATTTATTGTGCGTTCGTTGTAGACGTTGAAGGTGTACTCGCCGTCGATTTTGTCGATAACGCGTCCGCCTGCGGTAAAGAACGCCTGAACCGGTCCTACCCAGTGGAAAGTGCCGTAACCGTAGATGTCGCCGTCACCGAGAACTCCGTCACCGTCGAGGTCGCGGCTGTATCCCTCAACCATTGAAGTGAAGTAGTCGAACGTCCATCCGCCCTCTTTTACCGTTTCGTACGGGTATTCGAGGTGATATTCGTCAAAATAATCCTTGTTGAACAGCATCGCGTTGCAGGCTCCGAGCGACTGATAGCTTATATCGCCCGTCATGCAGAAAAGTCCGCCCGGGAGAGTGAAGCTGCGCACCGCGTCTGCATCCCACCAGCTCTGCGTCAGGTCGACATACTTCAGATCGTTCCAGTCGAGCACAAGACCCTCGTTTGCATATGCGTGCGCCGCTCTGCCGTGGGGTATAACCAAGTCGTACGCGTCCTCACCGGCCAGAATCACAGGTTTTGCGTCCATTTCGGAGTTTGAGTTCGAGGACAACTTGTGCGAAATCGTGATGTTATACCTCTCCGCGGTCTCCGAATTGCGGCGGAAAATCGCGTCGTTCACAACCTCACCGCTCAGATCCTCCGCCACCATGTCGTTTATCCAGTCGGGAAAGTTCCGTATAAGATATGTGA
The DNA here is from genome assembly GCA_051893885.1 of Eubacteriales bacterium. Classification (GTDB taxonomy): domain Bacteria; phylum Bacillota; class Clostridia; order Oscillospirales; family CAG-272; genus UMGS1696. Next base: position 8,419 of record JBJFHS010000188.1, on the reverse strand, counting down.
AATTGTGTCCCTCATAGTCGATTACCGGCAGGTTTGCGAGCGGGTCGACGTTTTCTTCCTCAGTTTCCTGTGTATTCGCAATTTCGGCGTTTTCGGCAGCGGTCTCGTTTTTGTTTCCAGTCTCGCTGCCGGCGTCCTTCTTTTCTCCGCATGACGAAAGCGGTGTGAGAAGCATCAGTGCGGCAAGCAGCAGGGCAAGTGTTTTTCTTGTGTTCATTGTGACCTCCGTTTTGTTTTGTTTATTAATTAATTTTGTAAATGCTCGGTAATTATTTATAAATTATAGCACATTTTTTATAAAAATTACAATCATTTTTTCCAATATAACAGCGGAAATCATCAATTTTGTTTTAATTCCGCTCGATTATTTTTGTAGTTCTGACCGAAACAGCCGCAGAAATTTAATAAAAAGCATTCACAACATTCATCATTATTCTTAATCGAAAAATATTTACTTGTATCAATTTTGCCGATATAATTTTTATATAAGAAGTAATACGTAAAATCGGAGGAAATAATGGATTCATTTGTTCGGGTCAAAAATATAGGCAAAATTTATCATTCGGGCGAAGTCGACACGGTTGCGCTGCACGACGTTTCGTTTGAGCTGTACCGCGGCGAGATATGCGTCATCGTGGGTCAGTCGGGCGCGGGAAAAACGACTCTGCTCAACTTAATCGGCGGAATGGACACGCCAACCTCGGGTGAAATTATCGTCGAGGGGCGTGATGTTTCGCGGTTTTCGGTGAAGGAGCTTGCGAAATACCGCCGCCACGACATCGGATTTGTGTTTCAGTTCTACAACCTCATTCCGAATCTGACCGCGCTAGAGAACGTTGAAATGGCGTCCCAGCTCTCCTCCGACCCGCGTGACCCGGAAGAAGTGCTCGCCGAAGTCGGTCTTGCCGCACGAAAGGACAATTTTCCGGCACAGCTATCCGGCGGTGAGCAGCAGAGAGTTGCAATAGCGCGCGCAATCTGCAAAAATCCGAAGCTGCTATTGTGCGACGAGCCGACCGGTGCACTCGACTACAACACGGGAAAGCAGATACTCGCCCTCCTTGAAAAAGCCGGAAGACAGGACGGAATGGCGGTTGTAATCATCACGCACAACTCCGCGCTCACGAAAATGGCGGACAGGATCATAACGATAAAAAACGGCACGATTGAAGCTATGGTCAAAAACGAAAACATAACTCCCGTGTCGGAAATTGAATGGTAGTTGTATTATGAAAGCGATAATAAAAAACAACGCACGCGAAGTCAGAAAAACGCTCGGGCGGTATCTTGCAATCGGAGCGATAATAATGCTCGGCGTGGGATTTTTTTCCGGCCTGTCCGTGACAAAACAGGCTATGCTCGACACGGCGGACAAGTACCTGAGCGACAACTCGATGTACGACTTCAAGCTGATCTCCACACTCGGTCTGCGTGATGATGACATCGATTCCCTTTCCTCTCTTGACGGAGTCACCGCGGCGGAGGGCGTGTTTTCCTCTGATTTTATCGGCGAGTTTGAGGGTGAGGAGTTTGTCTATTCCGCTTCCACTATAAGCGAAAAAATCAACACACCCGAGCTCGTCGCAGGCCGTCTTCCCATAAGCGCTGACGAGTGTGCCGTGGATTCACTCAAATTTTCACAGGACGACATCGGCAAAACGATTTCGGTTTCAGCAAAAAACGACGCTGACACGCTTGAAAACTTCACTGAGGGCGAATACACAATTGTCGGCGTAGTCACCTCTCCCCTGTATCTCGACCGCGTCAGACCCACTTCAAAGCTCGGCAGCGGCACGATTTCGGCTTTCGTAATTCTCGACGGCGAGGGCATGAACTGTGACTACTTCACCGAGGCTTACATAACGCTTGAGGGGGAGGAATACATCCACTCCGCGGAATACGACGAGAAAATTGAAAAAAACACCGCGCGGATTGAAGAAACGCTCTCCTCCCTTGCAAACGGCTACTACAGCGACAAATATTCCGAGGCTCTGGGTGAGATAAACGACGCTGAAGGGGAGCTGAGAGACAAAAAATCCGAGCTTGACGACGCGCGAAACGAGCTTGAAAAGCACAAAACCGAGCTTGACGACGCGGAAAAAGCATACCTCGACGGACTTGACGCGATTGAGGAAGCAAAAAAGGAGCTCGATGAAAATCAGAAAAAGCTCGACGACGGCATGGCGGAATACGAAGCCGGAATGGCACAGTACAACGCAATGATCAGCGCGGGCTATCCGGTTCCCGAGGGCACAAAGGAGCAGCTGGATCTGACTTACGCGGCTCTCGTCTCGTCTCAGGAGCAGATTGACGCGGGTCGGGACGAAATTGCCTTAAAGGAAAAGGAGCTGTCCGACGCGGCTGACGAAATCGAGAACGGCAGGGCGGAAATCGCCGATGCTGAGGATGAAATTGCCGACGCGGAGGAAAAAATCCGTGACGCACAGGCCGAAATCGACGACGCGCGGGACGAGCTCGACAGCTTTGAGAAGCCCGACACATACGTCCTCGGCCGCGATTCAAACGTGAGTTACGCAAACCTTGAGAGCAACGCCTCAATTGTCAGCGGAATCGCGCGCGTGCTCCCGATTTTCTTCTTCGCGGTGGCTGCGCTTGTCTGCTCTACGACTATGGCGCGGATGGTGTCCGACGGGCGAACCGAAATCGGCACTCTGAAGGCACTCGGCTACAGCGACTCGCAGATCATGCTCAAATACGTCGGCTATTCCGGCTCGTCCGCGCTTATCGGATGCCTTGTCGGGTTCTTCAACGGTTCGTGGCTGTTCCCGATGGCGATCTGGACCGCGTACAAGATGCTGTATCTGTTTGCGGACAGGCTCGTCGTGGTTTTCTCGCTCAGGTATTTCCTGATTTCACTCGCGGCGTCCCTTATCTGCTCAGTCGGAGTTACATATGTCACGGTTAAAAACGAGATGCGCGAATGCCCGGCAAATCTGATAAGGCCGAGTGCGCCGAGCGGAGGAAAAAAGATACTCCTCGAGCGCATCGGATTCATCTGGAAACGCTTCCGATTCATACACAAGGTCTCGCTGAGGAACATTTTCAGGTACAAAAAGCGTCTTTTCATGATGATACTCGGAATCGGGGGCTGCACCGCGCTTGTCCTCACCGGCTTCGGCGTCAACGACTCGATTTCGGACATAGTTGACCTGCAGTACGGCGAGATAATGAAGTACGATTTAAGTCTCACCCTGACCGACGCGGCCGACGAAAGCTACAAGGAAAATTTCCGCGCGACATACGGCAGTCTGCTTGAAAGCTCGGTGTTCGCCGGAAATGTATCAGCGGAAGCGCACACGAAAAACGGCGTCAAGAGCGTGAACATAATCTCAGCCGGCGACCCCGCGATTGAGGAACTTATCGACATCCACACCGAAAAGGGCGAAAAAATCCCCTATCCGAGCGGCAGAGGTGCGGTTGTCTGCAAAAAGCTCGCTGAGGAGGCGGGATATTCCGTTGGCGACGAGATTACGATAAACATCGGTGAGACGGACGAGCTGAGCTGTGTTGTAACCGGAATCTGCGAGAACTACGTTTACTACATGATTTACGTTTCCCCCGAGGCGTTTGCGGAGTCCGGGCTCGATTCTCCCGAGGAAAAGGTGGTCTACGCGAAGGCAAGGGGCGGGCTTGACATTCACGAAACCGCTGCGGAGCTTATGTCGGCTGACGGTGCGGTGAATGTCTCCGTGACCGAGGATCTGAGAAGCATGGTCAGCGACATGATGACGAGCATGGGCTCAATTGTGCTCCTTGTCATACTCTGTGCCGCCGCCCTCGCGCTCATAGTGCTCTACAATCTGACAAACATCAACATAACGGAGAGAGTCCGCGAAATCGCAACGCTGAAGGTTCTCGGCTTCTACCCGATCGAGGTCTCAAACTACATCTTCCGCGAGAACATTGTCCTGACGATACTCGGCGTGATTGTCGGTCTCCCAGGCGGAGTCCTGATGCACCGCTTCGTCATGTCTCAGGTGAACGTAGACCTCGTCGCCTTCAAAATCCACATCCTCCCGCCATCCTACCTCTACGCCGCCGCCCTGACAATGATATTCACCGTCCTCGTCAACCTGATAATGCAGCGCAAGCTGAACAAAATCAACATGGCGGAGTCACTTAAGTCAGTTGAATGATGGGGGAACGAGGGGACGCGGACGCTTCTTGTAAGAAGCTTGGCAAGAACTTCAAAAAGGGTTATCATTTCTCGTTAAGTGCGAGGGTGGCGGTATCACTTCGGACGAGTCAGCTGGCCTCGCGGCTTGATATAGATATCCTCGACCTTAGAAAGGGTGGAGCGAGCTCGCAGGGACCGCCGAGACCCTGCTCGAGATAGCCGTATGGAATACCTTGATTTGCTAACTTAAATTTATAAAAAATACTGACTCACGTGCGTAGTGAAGAACAACTTAATTGTCAGTTCGCAGCTGACTAAAATTGTTTGTTCGCTTCAAAACGACGTGAGTCAGTATTATTTTATTATTAAGTTACTAAATCGAGGTATTCTATCCGGCTGTCTCGAGCAGGGTTGGCGGTCCCTGCGAGCTCGCTCCACCCTTTCTAAGGTCGAGGATCGCTAAATCAACCCGTGAGGCAGACTGACTCGTCCGAAGTGATACCGCCACCATAGCACTAAACAAGACATGAACCACCCCTTTTGAAGTTCTTGCCAAGCTTCTTACAAGAAGCGTCCGCGTCCCCCCGTTCCCCTTCACTTCCCCTGCATGGCTTTCAGAACTGCGAGGGTCTTCGCGAAATCTTCGTCGGACTGCTCGAGGACGTTGAGTAGGGTTTGGGCGTCGTCGGAGGAGAGGGCGGACGCGCGGTTTGCCATCACGCTGACGAGCTTTTCCTGCGTGGTTTGGATCAGCTTCTGCATATAGCGCGGGTCGGGGTCGTCTGTAATGTCAACGAGGTACTCAAGCGACGTCCCGAGGATCTGCGCCACATGGTAAATCCGCTCCTCCGACATCGTGTTCTTGCCGCTTGCCACGTTCGCGAGGTATGTGTGGTTCACTCCCAGCTGCTCGCAGATGTAGCCAATCTTTATCCCTTTTGCCTTTGCAAGCTCTTTTATTTTCGTCACATTTACCATAATTTTTACTCCTCTTTTGTATAAAACGCAGAATTCCAACATTTTAGTTGAAACCACTTGACATTCAACCGAAATGTTGGTATAATAATATTGTGTTGGGGCTGCACACTGAAGATTACCGTATAAATATCCGAATTTAGTATATCACACTCTGCCCGCGATGTCAATAGCATCCGGCGAATCGGAGCGTGTTGTTTTTGTTTTGTAAATTTTTCCGAAAAATACAAAAAAATTGCCGTAAAACCCGGTCTACCAGTGGTCAACCAACGGTCAACCAACTGACTACCAACGGTCAACCATCGGTCAACCAATGGTATACCAACTGCCAACCAACGGTCGACCCAGGTTAGGTTAGGGTAGGTAAGGTTAGTATAGGTTAGGTTAGGTCAGGTGAGGTGAGAGAGAGGAGAACGCACCCGCCCCCGCCCGTCACGAGGAGATGTTAAAAAGCAAAAAACCGGACACCAAAAATCAGTGACCGGTTATAATGCAGGTAACAGGGATCGAACCTGCACGGTTGCCCGCAAGATCCTAAATCTTGTGCGTCTGCCAGTTCCGCCATACCTGCACGGACGAGGACATTATACCACATCCGGATTGAATTTTCAATAGATTTCGGCGATTTAGAGGGGAAATCAGCGAAAATATCTGTGCAGAGCGGATCATTCAGCCGACTTTTTCAGCTTGTGAAGCCTTATGAAATAGAAAACCGTGTGCGCGCAGATCGTCACAAACCACGAGATCGGGTACGATATGTAGAGCACAACAAGCGTGCGGTGCGCTGCAAAAACGGTCGCGATCCAGACGATTCTGAGCAGGCACGACCCGACAAGCGAGTTTATCATCGGAATCAGGGACATTCCCATGCCGCGCTGGCCGCCGACCATTACCTCCATCACGCCGCAGAGGAAATACGGGACTGCGATGAGCGAAAGCCTTGTTATGCCGTACGGTATCGCCGCGGGGTCGTTCGGAAGGTACAGCTTCAGAAGCTGCTCGCCGAAAACGTACGTCGTCACGCCGAAAAGAAGCCCTATCACCGTCACGGTAATCAGGCAGATCAGCTGCACGCGGTTTATCCTGTCGTATTTCTTCGCGCCGACGTTCTGCCCCACAAAAGTCAGCGAAGCCTGATACACAGAGTTCATCGCGGTGTACGTGAAGCCCTCAAGCCCCGACGCCGCCCCGTTTCCGGCCATCACAAGCGCGCCGAACGAGTTGACCGAGGACTGAATTATGACGTTCGAGATGGAGAACACCGTGCCCTGAAAGCCCGCGGGAAGCCCGACGTAAATCATTTTTTTGAGCTTGTCGCCGTAAATGCGCATTTTTTTCGGCTCAAAACGGATGCAGTCGTTCGATTTCATCATGTAAACAACGACGAACACCGCCGAGAGAAGCTGAGAAATGATTGTGGCGAGCGCAACTCCGGCAACTCCCATGCGGAAAACAACGACGAAAATCAGGTTGAGCACGACGTTGACCGCGCCGGATATCGTGAGAAAATAAAGAGGCCGTTTTGTGTCGCCGACTGAACGCAGGATAGACGCGCCGAAGTTATACGCCATGTTTGCTGGCGTTCCGGCGAAATATATCATGAGATATGTGGACGAAAGAGGGAGCACCTCCTCCGGCGTCGACATCAGAATCAGAAACTGACGCGAAAAAATCATGCCTATCGCACCGAAAAACACCCCGCCGATGACGCTTACAAGGTACGCCGTGTGCACAGTCCGGCTCACTCCGTCGTAGTCCTTTGCGCCGAAGTCGTGTGCCACCGCGACAGCAGCACCTACGGACAGGCCCATGAACGCGTTTATCAGCAGGTTGATGAGCGCGCCGACCGAGCTGACCGCCGCAAGAGCGTTCGACCCGTCGTAGTGACCGACAATCACGCTGTCCGCCGCGTTATACAGCAGCTGAAGAATCCCCGTCAGCATCAGCGGAATGATAAATTTTATTATCTTGGGTACAAGCGCGCCCTCGGTACTGTCGTTTTTCGTTTTATCTTCACTATTTCTTACAGTTTTTTCCATGTCGTTTCCTATTTTATAAAATAACGTGAGTTCGATGGGTGGAGAAAATCGTTCGCAGTACGGAATAACTGAACTCCCATTTCGCAGCCGACTGTATCGTCAGTTCACTAAAAAACGACGTGAGTCAGTACCACAAAAAATTTAAATTACGAAATCGAGGTATTCCCTACGGCTGTCGCGAACAGGGTCTCGGCGGTCCCTGCGAGCTCACTCCACCCTTTCTGAGGTCGAGGATGCCTATATTCCCCCGTGAGGCGGATAAACCAGTCCGAAGTGATACCGCCACCCTCGCATTTCACGATAAATAGAACACCCCGATTGAAGTTCTTTGCCAAGCTTTCTTACAAGAAAGCGACCCGCGTCTCCTCGTCCCCTCGTTCCCCATGGCCATCAGAGCCAGCCCATGTCGATGAGCCAGTTTTTCATCAGGCCGGACCACTGAGCTACGTGCGGCTTGTTCTGCGCGAGACCGAGCCCGTGGTAGCCGGAGGGGAAAATGTGCATCTCGTGCTTTATTCCGTGCTCGCGGAGGGACTTTGCGTAGAGGTAGCTGTTGATTACGTTTACGCAGTCGTCGTCGGAGGTGTGCCAGATGAACGCCGTCGGGGTGCTGTCGCTCACAAGGAGGTCGGGCGAGTATTTAGCATAGTCCTTTTCGCCGCCAAGCAGATTCAAGTAGCTGCCTACGTGCGCAACGTTTGTCTCGTCGGGCATATGGCAGACCGCATAGCACAGAATCGTGGCGTTCGGAATGGGGTTTATGCGGTCAATTTCGTCGTCGGTCTCGAATTCAATCGGAGAAGTGTAGGTCGACACAAGCGCAGCAAGATGTCCGCCGGCAGAGGAACCCATAACCGCAACCTTTTCCGGATTGACTCCGAATTTTTCCGCGTTCGCCCGCACATATCGGATTGCCCTGCGCGCGTCGAGAAGCGGGAGCGGGAAACGGTGCGGCGAAACGCGGTACTCGCACACAAATGCGTCCATTCCGAGCGAGTTGAAATACTCCGCGTAGCCCTTTCCCTCGTGCTCAGCCCGGCAGGCATATCCTCCTCCGGGGCAGATAACAACCGTCGCGTCGGTCTTCTTGTTTTCGGCGGGATAATATTCAAGCACCGGGGTTTCTTCGCACATACCCGGAACCTTGTCCCACAATTGTAAAGTCGTCATGCCGTGTCTCCTTTCGGTTTAATCGAAATTTATTTCAGAAAATGCATTTTCAGTGGTGATAACCGGTCATTTTTACGCTGTACTCGTTGTAAATACC
>JBJFHS010000187.1:0-11965 GCA_051893885.1 Eubacteriales bacterium | reverse complement strand
AAACTAAAAACTCAGCACTGTATCCTTTCGGCTTATGTGAATATTGTACACGAGTTTGCACGTTTTGTCAATAGTGATTTTTGCCTTTCCCGGAAAAACAGCTCAGGCAGAAGTCATATCACTGTTTCTTTGACGGTTTTTTGTCCATGCGCACCATGCCCACAATTATCGAGCCGAGAACAAAGACTTCGTTCAGCACACCGCCGATGTTTCGCTGCATCAGGTGATATACGAACCAGCAGGGAGGGGAGGGAAGCGTGAAGAGGCGGGTTTTCGATGTGTCTCCGGCAGAGAAGGAGTAAATCGTGAATAACGTACCTATCAGAGCCAGAATGTCGGGGAAGCCCGTGTACGTCACTGCGATAATCACCGCCGCACTCACCATGAATACGGGAACCCATACCTTCGAGCGCGCCCAGGAGTGATTTTCTGCCAGATAGAATACACAGAGCCTTACAACAGCGTGAATGTTCAATACCACACCCGCTATTGCGCCCTTTAAACCGAGATTCAATACCCAGATGACGGACGCAGTGATCTGCCAGAACAGCAGCTTCTTTGCGTCCTTCATCTGATAACATATTATGTTGCAAATCAGCGCCAGTATACCAAGAGACTGTGAAATTATCTCCACCGGCGTAATTACGGATAAAACAGAATGAGCCATCGCAGAATTATGTCCTTAGTTTTTTTGATTTTTGTATTCCCGACCGCCCATCAAGTCAACTGAACTTTAGTTTCCGGACTCAAGAACCGACTTGAACGCCTCCGTTGTGCGGTCGAGCAGCTTTTTAGCAACCTTTTCATTTTTTTCATAGGATGAGGCGAAGTTTATGCTGTTGGCTGCGAGAGGATTGAGGAAAACGTTTGCGAGCAGGAAGCTGCCGAGTGTGCTGTCGTACGCCACGGCAAAGGGAGAGCAGATAGAGTCGTGGATCAGGTCTATCATTCTCGCGTCGTCCTGACCGTCGGCATACTTGACCTTCAGTCCGTTTTCGTAGTATTCGGGAATTACGATCTTACCGGTCTCGCGGCTTAACACTTCAAGGCAAGTCAGAACGAATTCGAGGTCGCTGCCGACTATGTTCGAGGGAATTCCGCCTATTTCGGTCGTGTCGTGGAGCGAGGTGTTGTAGTTTTCCTGCGCAGCATCAAATTTGGGGTACGGTACAACGCCGAACGGGAAGTCGATTTCGCGGAGATTTGCAAGGTCGCCCAGACGGTTGTAGCCCATTATCAGAGTTTCCTTGTTGGCAAAAGTTCTCTGCAGCGCCGCTACGTCAGCAACAGAGGTGTAAGTGCCGTTGGAGTAGTAGAGATCGTGCATTTTGTCGAGTATTGCCACTGAACGCTCGGTATTGAACGCGAATTCCACGGAGTCATCGGCCTTTGTGACAAAGGTGATGTCCTGACCGAGGAGCATCGGGATTGCGGAGCCCCACATTCCGACGCAGATATATCCGAAAGTGTCACCGGCGTTTTTCTCACCGTTGCCGTCGATGTCGTTGTAGCACTGCTCGACTATTTTTGTCATTTCGTCAATGGTCCACTTTCCGTCGAAAACCATGTCGTTGATGTAGTTCTGCGAGCTGAAAATATTGTTGAGTATTTCCTCGTTGACGTAGAGTGCGTGACATGAGGCGATCGCGTCAGTGAAGTAGTCGCCGACGAGCAGGTACATTCCGCCTTTGATGAACATAAGGTCATTCATAGAGTCGGAGTACCAGTATTCGGCGTCGAGGTCAAGAATGCTGTTGTTGTAAATATTTTTCAGATATCCTTCGGATGATATTCCGGCGAGAGCGCGTATATCGTTTGCAATTACGTCCCACGCGTTGTCGCCCGCCTGAATCTGAGTTTTGATGCTGTTTGCCGCAGTGCCGTAGTTGTAGTTTGCTTCGATGAATTCAAGATTTATTCCGAGCAGCTCGGATACCTTGGTATTTCTGTCGTACACCGCGTCGTTCACGGCTTCACCGTTGTATTCACCCGTTCCGCGGATGAAGGCGTCACCGTTTGTAGCGTCCGTTGTGTCGACCGAGGTATAGACCCGGAATGAGCGTCCGCCATAATCGACATCAGCAAACGGGTCGGGAGCCTCGGTTTCGCTTTCTGTTTCTGTGCTGACAGAGGGAGAGTCTGCGTTAGAGTTGTTTTCGTTCTGATTTCCGCCGTCCGGGTTAGAGCACGCGACAAATGAAGTGAGGAGAGAGCAGATAATTAGCCAGGATATAAACTTTTTCATTGACATAGACCTCCGTTATAATTATATTTCTTTTCACCGAAAACGTTCACGCCGGTGAAAATATTTTTGTATGTTTAAATTATAACAGGTTTGATTTCCTTTGTCAATAAAAATAGTGCATATCAGACGAAAAAAATACACCGGGCAAACTAATAAATAGCTTTATTGTTCTTTTTTTGATGTCCCGCCCGAATCAGAGCTTCTCTCTCATTCTCTCGCACGCTTCAACAGTGGCTTCTCTTGTGCCGAAGGAGGTCAGACGGAAGAAGCCTTCCCCGTACTTTCCGAATCCGGCGCCGGGAGTTCCCGCAATCTGAAGCTCGTTCAGAAGGTAGTCGAAGAAGCCCCAGGAGTCCATTCCGTCCGGCACCTTCATCCAGATGTATGGGGAGGAAACGCCGCCGGTGAAGTAAATTCCCTTTTCGCGGAGAACGTCTGCGATGAGCTTTGCGTTGCCCATGTAGTATTCCACGCTCTCCATTGACTCAGCGAGACCCTCGTCTGACAGTGCGGCTTCGGCGGCTCTCTGAACGGGATAGGAAACACCGTTGAACTTTGTAGCCTGACGTCTTGCCCACAGCTTGTTGAGCTTTAAGCCGCCTGCTTCGAGCTTTTCGGGAACTACTGTCCATCCGCAGCGTGTTCCGGTGAAGCCTGAGGACTTTGAGAAGCTGCAGATTTCAACCGCGCACTCGTCAGCACCGCTTATCTCGTAGATTGTGTGGGGGAGGTCGCCGTGGATGTAAGCCTCGTAAGCGGAGTCAAAGATGATGAGCGAGCCGGTGGACTTAGCGTAGCTGACCCACTTGCCGAGCTCGTCGTAGGTGTAGACCGCGCCGGTGGGGTTGTTGGGTGAGCAGAGGTAGATTACAGCGGGCTGATTTTTTGCGCTGTCGGGGATGTATTCGGGAGTGGGCGCGAAATTGTTCTCGGGTGTGGAGGGGATGAGCTCAATTTTGTGTCCGCTCATGACGTTTGAGTCGACGTAGACGGGATAAACCGGGTCGGGGATGAGAACGAGGTTGTCGCCGAGGATATCGACGATATTGCCGAGGTCACTCTTTGCGCCGTCGCTGACAAAAATTTCGGAGGAGGAGAGCTTCACGCCGCCGATTTTTTCGTAATGCGCAGCGATTTTTTCTCTGAGGAAGTCGTAGCCGTATTCCGGAGGATAGCCGCGGAAGGTTGAGGAGTCGCCCATTTCCTCTGAGGCTTTGCACATTGCCTTTACAACTGCGGGAGCGAGAGGGCGGGTGACGTCGCCGATGCTGAGCTTGATGACCTTTTTGTCGGGGTGAGCAGCGGCATATTCTCTGACGCGCCTGCCCGTTTCGGAAAAGAGGTAGGACTCTGCAAGATTCTTATAATTTTCGTTTACTCTGATAAGCATGAGATACTCCAATATATATATTAATTTATTATATTAATTTATTTTTTTGCTTTTTTCGGCGGAAAACTCAGCGGACAAAATACTCGCCGCAGTAAACTGTCTCCGCGGGGCCTGCCATCGTTACGTCGAGCGCGTCCGTGACTGTGATTTCGAGCTCGCCGCCGATCAGTTTGACCTTTATCGGAACGTTGGTGTCGGCTAAACCGTTCAATACAGCCGCAACAGCAGAGGCGCACGCTCCCGTTCCGCAGGCGTATGTCTCACCCGAACCGCGCTCCCAGACCCGCATCTCGAGAACGTTTCTGCCCTCGACGTGTACAAACTCAGTGTTCACCTTCTCGGGGAATATTTCGTGGCTTTCAAAGCTCGGCCCGATTTTTTCAAGCTCGAACTCTCCCGGTGAGTACGGCAGGAAAACTACCGCGTGAGGGTTGCCCATTGAGACTGCGGTGACGAGGTACTCCCTGCCGCACACATTAATTGGACGGTTTATCATACATTTTTCTGCATAAATAACCGGAATTTTCGCGCACTCCGTCTCAGCTCTGCCCATGTCGACCACCGCGCCGGTGCATACGCCGTCTTCGATGATCAGCTTTATCGGTTTGACGCCGGAGAGGGACTCGATTTTTGTGCTGTCGGAGGTGATATAGCCGTTGTCGTACAGGAATTTTGCCACGCAGCGTATTCCGTTTCCGCACATTTTGCCCTCGCTTCCGTCCGCGTTGAATATCCTCATTTTCGCGTCGTTTTCGGGGCAGTCGGGCTTGCACACGCAGATAATGCCGTCACTTCCGACCGAAAAGTGTCTGCGCGACATCTCGACAGCGAGCTTTTCGATATTGTCGGGAAAGGGATTTTTAATGCAGTCGAGGTAAATATAGTCGTTTGCGCACCCCTGCATTTTTGTAAAATATATTTTTTCCATTTGGCAGCTCCTTTTGCCGAATTGTATATACAAGACTAATTATATCACATATTTTCGCTCTTGTGAATAGTCAAAAATGAAAAAATATACATTATGAATCCTTTGTTTTGGTCATATTTTCCGTAAATTATTTTTTCATCCGATTCGGTGACCTGCGTTTCTGTATCATAGCCATGCTCCATATATTCTCAAATGTTGACATAAAGCGATATTTCTGATATAATGTAGGAAAATATCAAGTCTGCTTGATTCCGGGAGATGAATAACAAACAAAAATGAAAAAAATACTGCGCGTTCTCCGGGGAGTGATTACATTTTCGATTTGTGTATTGCTCTGCCTCGGTCTCCTCTTGTCCGCTGCGATTTACAGCGTCAGAGCTACTTTCACCAGCGAGTTCGTTTATAACACGATGTCCGCCCTCGATTACGCCTCTCTTGAGTTCCCGGACGGAAACGGCGGAAGTGCCACGCTTGCCGAAATGGCTGACGAAAATCTCGGTCAGTACGGCATCAGTGTCTCGGACGAGGATGTCAATTCGTTCATCGAAATATTCTCCATAGACGTCATCGTCACCTCGTTCGTTCAGGAATTCCGCATCTGGCTTCTCGACGACGGCCCGAAACCCACGCTCAACCCGGCTCAGATGGCGGATATCATGGTCAGCGGACTCGACTCGGGCGTTTATTCGCTGCTCTCCGTGTTCGTAAATCCGACGGAAATGTTCACCGAAATACTCTCGGGAATCGTTTCATCCGTGGATATTGACGGAATGACCGAGTCGCTCGAACCGATCCGCGATATTTTGTCCGCGGGCAGCTTTTACCTTTCGCTTTCCTGTGTAGGAGTGCTTCTCCTGCTCATCCTCGTCTCGCGCAGAATGAAGTTCTCACAGTGGCTCATCTGCTCCGGCTCGGCAGTAACCGCGTGCGGAATTTTATGCAAAATCATCGTCAGAATCGCCGAAGCGAAAAAAGGCTACATAGTGGCGTCCGCCGGAATTTCAGAGTCTCTGTTCGACGTCGTCTACCTTCCGCTGCGCGACACCTTCTCAACCGTCGGCGGAATAATACTGCTGTTCGGATTCAGCGCAGTCACGATTACTCTTGTAGTTATAGGTATCAGAAAAATGCTCAGGGGATAAAAATTTAAACATTATTTTCGTTTATGTCCTTTACTCCCGCATCGGGATTGAGTTATAATAGAGAAAAATAATTATAATATATTTCAGAAAGGCTCGGCACTATGAATACATCATCACTCAAAACCAGAATTCTCACCGGCGGAATTGACTCCTGCCTGACCGATTCTCTTTCAGTACTGCCCCAGAACGTCCCCGCTCAAAGGGAGAGATACGCCCGCGCGGTTGACGCATTTACTGAGCTCTACGGCGACGGCGAGGTCTCCCTTTACTCCGTCGGCGGAAGAAGCGAAATCTCCGGCAACCACACCGACCACAACCACGGACGAGTTATCGCTGCTGCGGTAAACCTCGACATCCTCGCTGTGGTAAAGCCTACGGATGACGGCGTTGTAAGAATCAAGTCAGAGGGCTTTGACGAGGACGTTGTCACACCCGATGCAGTTCCCGCGCCCGATAAATCCAAATTCTTCACCTCCGCCGCAATCATCGCGGGCATGGAGAAGGCTTTTCTGAACGCCGGCTACAATATCGGCGGATTTTCGGCTTACACGACGTCAAACGTGCTCAAGGGCTCTGGAATCAGCTCCTCCGCGGCGTTTGAGGTGATGGTCGGAAACATTCTCAACTACCTCTACAACGACGGAAATGTCTCAAACGTTGAGATAGCCAAGATGGCGCAGTTCGCGGAAAACGAGTATTTCGGAAAGCCGTGCGGACTTATGGACCAGACCGCGTGTGCTGTCGGCGGATTTATCACAATCGACTTTGCCGACCCGAAGAACCCCGTAATCGAGAAGCTCGACTTTGACCTCACTGCGGCGGGATATTCGCTCTGCATCGTGAACACCGGCGGAAACCACGCTGACCTCAACGAGGACTACGCATCGGTTCCGGCTGAGATGAAGTCTGTGGCGCGTGCTCTCGGTGTAAGCGTGCTCCGCGAAACAAGCAGGGAAGAACTCGACGCTCTGCTCGAGAAAAAGGGAATCCGTGAGGAGCTGGGAGACCGTGCGATACTCCGCGCATACCATTTCTTTGCTGAAAACGAGCGTGTCGCTGCACAGGTAAACGCACTCAAGGCCGGAGATCTCGCCGGATTCATGGGCGGAGTCACTGCGTCGGGCAACTCGTCGTTCAAGTTTTTGCAGAACGTTTACACCACCAAGAACGTGAGTGAACAGGGTCTGTCCCTTGCTCTGTGCCTGACGGAGGAATTCCTGCGCGGAAAGAACGGAGTGTGCCGTGTTCACGGAGGCGGATTTGCGGGCACGATTCAGGCGTTCATTCCGCTCGGCGACGTTGAGGAATACGCTGCAAAGATGAACGCGGTATTCGGCGAGGGCTCATGCCACATTCTCAGCGTAAGAAAAGCCGGAGCGTGCAGAGTCTGCTGAGCTTTTCGGGCAAAATAAAGTAAAATAAAATTTCAACAAACCAAAATAATGAAGAAAAACGAAAATCAGGATAAATCCGGCCGTACCCTGCGCAAACTCGGCGTGCTGCTTGTAAACTTCGCCCTGTTTTACGCCCTGCTGAGACTTATCATCACCGCCGCAGAGAGATTTGACTCGCCGTGGATTTATTACGTCGGAACAACCATCTACCTGCTGTTTGGCGGCGGCTGCTTTGTGGCGTTTTACGTTCTCAACGGCTTCACCTTTAATAAAGAGGAGCGCACGATCGACGACCTCCCCGAAAACTGGGACAGCGACCGCAAAATGGAGTTTCTCCGAAAACAGCCCGAGCGAAAAACCAAGGCAAAACAGCTTATTTATATCATTCTTCCGATGCTGATTACGCTCGCCGTGAGCTATATCGAGCTGAATTTTATAAAATAATATGCAAAAGGTTAAAATAATAGCGATGGGGAAGCTCACCGAGACGTTTTTCCGCGCCGCCGCCGATGAATACCTGACGAGAATGTCGCGGTTTTATTCTGTCACAGTAGCTGAGGTCAGACCCGAACAGCTTCCGCAGAACCCCGGCGAAAACGAGATAAAAAACGCTCTCTCAAGGGAGGCGGCAAAAATCAAAGCCGAAATCCCTCCGCGCGCCGCCGTTGTCGCAATGTGCGTTGAGGGAAAACAGAAGTCGTCCGAGGAGCTTGCGGATATGCTGCAAAGCTATGCTTCATCCGGTGTCTCCGAAATCTGCTTCGTCATCGGTTCTTCACACGGGCTATCCGAGGAGATCAAAAAAGCGGCTGACGTGCGGCTCTCAGTCTCAAAAATGACTTTCCCGCATGAGCTTTTCCGCGTGATGCTCCTCGAACAGCTCTATCGCGCAGCCGAAATCTCCGCCGGCGGCAAATACCACAAATAAACTTAAATTTCTATCATTTCGCAAGAAATCAGCGGAAAAAAAGCACTGATTATGAAGTATTTTTTTGTCAAATTCAAACGCCAGCTTATCCGCGCAGCTCAGCTTGCACTTGTTTTCGGTGTGGCTGCGCTCGTTCTGCTGTATTTTCTGGGGTATTACGATTTTTCTTTCCTCGACAGATATAAAATCTTTGCAGACGAAGGTGCAGCGGGCGGCGTGTCATCGGCGGGAGACTTTTTCTCCTCCATGTCCGACATATCCGATTTGTCCGACGAAAACGAAAGCGCGGGCACGGCTGCGGATGAGACGAACGGTGGCGAAACAGGTGCCGCTGATTCCGTTAACAATTCCGCTCAGACTCCCTCTGCCGCAAAATACGAGAGATACAACATCTCAAAGGTGTGGGATTCCTCGCGCCTTGAAGACAAGACCTATTCAGTTCCCACAGTCAGCGACAGACAGACCGCAGGATTTGTTGTCTCCGAGCCGACCGCGATTTTTGCGGAAAACAGCACGCTCGGCAAAATGACGTTCTCGTTCAAACTGCCCACCAAATATTCGCGCGGCAGAAGACTACGCAGGACTGAAACTGTGATTTTCCCCGAGGACGACTCGGAGCCGTATGTTCAGGTGAAGGACGTCGCCGAATACCGCCCCGCGATTGAGCTATACATGGGCTACATCCTGATGGACAACGGCGACGATATCTTCCTGATCTCCTCCGACGGGGACCCGCTTTCCCGTTTCGCATATAACAAATACAAGCCCGCGTACATGAGGAATGCCGACGGTGAGCCCTTGTTCATGAAGGAGACCGAGGACGGAGAGGTGCAGTATTTCAGCGTCTCGGACGACGGCAAAAACTTCGTCTACTGTGATTTCGACCCGGAAACCGACGGCGTTGGGCTGAGATTTGACTACCCTGAGAGCTACGGAAAATCGGATTCGGATTCGGTATTTGTCGATAAAATTGAGCCTGAACCACCCACCGAAGACGGGAACGAGACTGACAGCGAGGCTGAGGATAAGGCTGAGGCTGAGACTGAGGAAGGTACAAAATTCGGCTACATCGTTAAAAACGCGGACGGAAGTATAAAGGGTATGCTCACGGAATACAAATTTACCTCCGCATATGCGTTTACCGAAAACCGCGGAGCCGTAACCGAGTCGGACAACCGCGGAGCAATGTATTTTGTCAACGAAAACGGCAGGAGAGCGTTTGAAACCGTGTTTACATACGTCAACGAATACGGCAGGTACGTCACTGAATATATGCTCCCGCCGCTGACGAAGGGCATCGAGAACATCGGCTTTTACTACTTCGACGCGGGACTGACGAGGGTGAGAAAGCAGACCGTCGACTACTATAACTACGAGGTGCGCCATGTGGTTCGCGTTGTCGAGGACGAGGATGTGCTTATCCGACCCGACGGCAGCGAGTACGAACTTCCCGCGGGCTTCACTCTCGAGGGGTACTCGGAAGGCGTGATTCTGCTCAGCAAAGACGGAAAATACGGTTTCATGCGCGCCGAGGGTGAGTGGATTGCGCAGCCGATTTACACCTCTGCCACACCGTTTATTGGAGGACTGGCTGTTCTTGAGACGGACGACGGTCGTTACGGCATGATAGACAGGGACGGAAATATTGTTCTTCCGTTCACATACGACTCGATTTCACAGAATTCAAGCGGACTTATAGCTGCCTACCGCGAAGAAAACGGTTGGAGCATATTCCGCGTGATGGAAAAATAAATGTTTAAAAAATTAATTTAAAGATAAAAACAATATCGGAAAGGCAACACAATGGCAATTTTTGGCAAAAATAAGAACAACGGAAAAGACGCAAACAACACCTCCGGCGGCGCAAACGAAGGACCTGTCGTAAACAACGAAGCCAAAGCAGAGGAGAAAAATACCGCGGAGGGAACAATATCGGAGATTTCGTCAACAGAGACAGTTGCAGAGAAGCCGAAGTTTTCTACTCCCGAGGGCTTTGATTTCAACAGATACTTTTTGGCCGAGCGCAGAATAATGCTTGAAAACGTAAATTATGAGACTACCCGCCCCGTACAGGCACAGGGTCAGTTCAAGCTCGGCGTAAAGGACACGATTGTGGCGCAGGTGCTCGGTCAGGCAGGTGTAAAGGCGACATATAACCGCACGCTCAGATTTGACCCTGAGGGACCGTTTGTGCTTTCGGTATCCTTTGCGGTGATGCTTGTGTTCAACCCCGGAACCCGCGGCGAGATAGACTGGCACACGATAGACGTAGCTGAGGAATTCAAGAAGAACTGCCCGGCTCTGATTCAGCAGATGAGTGCGAAGGCTGCGCTCCTTGTAGCCGAAATCACAGCCGCAAACGGTGGTGTGCCGATAATTCCCGTGAAATAAGGGCTGTATTTGATTCCGCAGGACTATATTCCGCAGAATATATTCATATGTAAAAATTCGGACAAATAGGCTGATCGCGGAAAAGGATACCTGAATTATATTTTATATACGTGAAGTGTATTTTCGGTATTCCTTTGGCGGTTAGCCTATTGTTCCCATTTAAAAAACAAAACGATATAATAAATAAATGAAAGATAATAATGAAAAAAAACAACACCAACTCTGCATATAACAATCAGTCAATAACATCGCTGAAAGGCGCGGACAGAGTCAGAAAACGCCCCGCCGTCATCTTTGGCTCGGACGGACTTGAGGGATGCGAGCACTCGGTCTTTGAGATTCTCTCCAATTCCGTCGACGAAGCGCGCGAGGGATACGGCTCGGAAATCGTTATCACCGCGTTTGCCGACCACTCCATTGAAGTTGATGACCACGGGCGCGGAATTCCCCTCGGCTGGAACGAGAGCGAAGGCAGATGGAACTGGGATCTTGTCTACTGCGAGCTTTACGCGGGCGGCAAGTACGAGAACAACTCCGACGGCGGCGCGTATGAGTATTCGCTCGGTCTGAACGGTCTCGGCGCGTGCGCTACACAGTATTCAAGCGAGTATTTCGACGTAAAATCCTACGACGGAAGTCAGGTTTCCGAAATCAGCTTCAAAAAAGGCGAACCCGTCACCGAGCTCACTACACGGCCGCTCGAGAAAAAGGAACGCCGCACGGGTACGGTTCAGAGATGGCGCCCCGACCTCGAGGTGTTCACCGACGTCAACATCCCGCGCGAGTATTTCTCCGATATGCTCAAGCGTCAGGCGGTCGTCAACTCGGGAATCCGCTTCATTTTCAAGTGGGAAAACGGCGACGGCAAGTTCGAGCCCGAGGAGTTTTACTACGAAAACGGCATAACCGACTACATCGCGGAGCTTGCCGGAGACACCGCCGAGACAAAAATCGCCAAATTCCACCTCGAGACAAAGGGCCGCGACCGTGAGGACATGAAGGACTACAAGCTCATCGCCGACATCGCCTTCACCGTCTCCAAGCAGGTCAACGTCCTCGAGTATTATCACAACTCCAGCTTCCTCGAACACGGCGGCTCTCCCGAAAAGGCGGTCAAGCTCTCGTTCGTCTCTGCGGTTGACAAGCGGCTCAAGGCGACGGGCAAATACAACAAAAATGAGTCGAAAATCACATTCGCCGACATTGAGGACTGCCTTATCCTCGTGACGAACAGCTTTTCGACTCAGACCTCCTACGCCAACCAGACGAAAAAGGCGATAACGAACACGTTTATAGCCGACGCGATGAACGAGTTTCTGAAAAATCAGCTCGAATATTACTTCGCGGAAAATCCCGTCGACGCAGACAGGCTCTGTTCTCAGGTTCTCGTGAACAAACGCTCCCGTGAACAGGCTGAGTCGACGAGACTTAACCTCAAAAAGAAGCTCGCGACTTCAATCGACGTCTCAAACCGCGTGGAGAAGTTCGTCGCCTGCCGCTCAAAAGACCCCGAGGTGCGCGAGGTTTACATCGTCGAGGGTGACTCC
>JBJFHS010000186.1:0-11989 GCA_051893885.1 Eubacteriales bacterium | reverse complement strand
GACGGCTCGGGGGAAAATGTGATTCTCGTGAAATTGGTTGAGCGTGAAGGCTCGGAGCTTCTTATGCTGTTCAACACCGAACTTATTCCGCTCGATTCCACCGTTTCTACAATCCGCGCGCAGCTGATTTATATAAGCGTGATTCTCCTCGTACTTGCGGTGGTTCTCGCCGTGGTTTTGTCAAACCGTATGTCGAAGCCGATCCGTGAGATGAGCGTGGAAGCGTCAAAGCTCGCGCTCGGTGACTACAACGTGAATTTCGACGGCGGAAACTGCACGGAGATTGACAACCTGTCCGCGGCCCTCAACAAAGCTGCGTATGAACTCTCCCGCCTCGACAAAATGCAGAAGGACCTCATCGCAAACGTTTCGCACGACCTCAGAACTCCTCTGACGATGATTGCGGGATATACTGAGGCGATGCGCGATCTGCCCGGCGAGGCTACTCCGGAAAATATGCAGATCGTGATTGACGAGACGAACCGGCTGACTTCACTTGTCAACGATATGCTTGAGGTAAGCCGGTATCAGGGAGGCACGCAGAA
The DNA here is from genome assembly GCA_051893885.1 of Eubacteriales bacterium. Taxonomy (GTDB): domain Bacteria; phylum Bacillota; class Clostridia; order Oscillospirales; family CAG-272; genus UMGS1696. The sequence goes on along the minus strand of JBJFHS010000186.1, from coordinate 11,444 downwards.
GCTGAACGTCACTCGCTTCAATCTGACAGACGTAATCAGAACGACGATTGAGCGGTATGCAAAGCTGCGCGAGCACGACGGATACACCATAACCTTTGAGGGATGCGGCGATGCGATTGTTGACGCCGACGAGAGACGACTGCTTCAGGTTATGTATAACCTCGTCGGAAATGCGGTCAACTACGCCGGAGAGGACAAAACGGTTATCATACGGCAGACTGTATCGGACGGATATGTCACGCTCGAGGTGATAGACCACGGAATCGGCATACCGGAGGATCAGCTCCCGCTCGTATGGGAGAGGTATTACAAGGTAAACGATTTCCACAAGCGTGCCAACATCGGTACCGGGCTCGGGCTTTCGATTGTCAAGAACATTCTCCTGCTGCACGGCGCGGAATTCGGCGTAAAAAGCAAGGTCGGAGAGGGAAGCAACTTCTGGTTCAGGCTCAGATTAGCGGACGAGAGCGAAGTCCCCGCAGAAACAAAAGAATAAAACAAACAGAGCTTGGTATTTTTTGAAAATATCAGGCTCTGTTTTTTGGTTTGATGCGGAACTCACGATTTTTTGTCGCCGATTGCGGATGATATCAGATGATTTCCGACTGATTCAAGTTTTTTGGCGATTAATCCGATCAATTCCGGAATATGCAGCAGCTTCGACAGCCTTCCGCGCAGAAAATCCACCATTGAACAGGTGAAAAACAGCACTATAATTGTCACGGCAAGATATGCGTACAAAAGCGGACTTTTTGCGAATTTCGATGGGTTCAGAGCGGGCCAGATTATGTTTTTTACCTCAATTTGCTCGTGAACAAGGTAGACGCCAAAGGTCAGAGGGGCGAAAAATCCGATAAAACCGCGCATGATTTTATTTCTGATGTCGAGGTGTACAAAAAAATCGAACAGGAACACCGACGCGAGCACTACCGTCAAGGAGTTGTACTGCATCAGCGCCTTGAGATAGACGGAGTCAAAGCCGAGCTTGTTTTGCAGCACGGTCAGCAATATTCGCGAGGATGCGGTTGCGGCGGAGAGCAGGAAATACCACCTCAGCGGATGCCTGAATCGGATATCGAATTTCCGCATATACGCGCCGATGACATATAACACCACAAATGAAGAATATGAATATCCGCCGTGAAGATTTGCGAAGTCGTTCCAGTAGAAAAAGCAGCGGAAAACCACGAAAAATCCGAAAAGCACAGCAATGGCGATGAGGTGCTGGCGTCGGTCCGCTCTGTCGATGGCGAAGTTGAGTAGTGGCGAGATGATGTATAAAATTACATATGCCGTGGCGAACCAGTACCTCGACGAGGTGATGGGAAATGCGGCGGCGATAAAACCGTATGGCGAAAAATCAACCTTTCCGACGGCTGTTAAAATTAGGTAAAGTCCGCCGGATATCGCAATGACCTGACCCCACAGAAGCAGCAGCTTTTTCAGCTTAAATGTAGTTTTGCTCTGAAAATACCCCGTAATCAGCACAAAACAGTCGACCATAACATAGCAGCACGCTTCGATGAACCAGCAAATGCTGAAGTTGATGTCGTCGGGCTTCAGAGCTGACAGAACCTTTCCGTGTACAAAAAAGTGACTTGTCAGAATCATTAGCATACACACGATGCGAAGCAGGTCCGCGCCATACGAGCGAGATGAAATTTCGGTATTTTTATTCATTTTTGTGTATATAAAAATTATGATTTGCTTTGCAGATACTGCTGATATAACAAATGTGCCCGCCGTAAAAAGCTACAGCAGGCACAACAAATATCAGATAAAATTATTCTTCTTCAACCTTTGCCTCAGCGATGATCTTCTGAGCAACGGATGCGGGAACTTCCTCGTAACGGTCGATTGTAAAGTCGAACGAGCCGCGTCCCTGTGACATAGCGCGGAGAGAAATTGTATAGTCAACCATCTCGCCCTTCGGAACATCCGCTTCTACAACTGTATATCCGGCTTTTCTTTCGTGAGGATTCATACCGAGCACACGGCCGCGTCTCTTGTTGAGGTCACCGATTACGTCGCCAACGAGTGAATCGGGAACGGTAACCTTCAGCGAGCCGATGGGTTCAAGAAGTATGGGCTTGGCTTTCGGCAGACCTTCCTTATAAGCAAGACGTGCAGCCAGCTTGAAGGAGATTTCGTTTGAGTCAACCGGGTGGTAGGAACCGTCGTACAGGTCAGCCGCAAGGTTTACAACGGGATATCCCGCGAGAACACCCTTCTGCATAGCTTCAAGAAGTCCCTTTTCAACTGCGGGGTAGAAGTTCTTCGGAACCGTACCGCCGACAACGGACTGTGTGAAGGTAAGACCTTCCGCGTCGCCGTGTGAGAATCTCATCTTGACGTGGCCGTACTGACCCGAACCGCCGGACTGCTTCTTGTGCTTTCCTTCGACGTCGGATGTGCCCTTGATTGTCTCGCGGTAAGCGATCTTCGGTGCTTCGAGAATGACGGTTGTGCCGTAGCGCGACTTCATCTTGGATACAAGAATATCGAGCTGCATATCGCCGAGGCCGGATATTGTCATCTGTTTGGTTTCGGCGTTGTTTTCGTATGCGAGAGTCTTGTCTTCTTCAAGCAGACGCGCGATACCGGTGGAAATCTTGTCTTCGTCGCCCTTTGCTGCGGGAGTGATAGCCATTGTGTAGTAAGGATGCGGGAATTCAATCTTTCTGTACTCAAAGTCGGAGGAAACGGTGAGCGTGTCGTTTGTATTTGTTCCGGAGAGCTTTGCTATCATGCCGATGTCGCCGCAGCAGAGAGAGGTAACTTCGGTCTGCTTCTTTCCGCGGATGGTGTAAATGTGCGCCATCTTTTCGGTTGCTCCGGATGTGACGTTTTTCATTGTGAGGTCGTTTGTGAGAGTGCCGCTCATCACCTTGAAGAATGTCATCTTACCGACAAACGGGTCTGCGATGGTCTTGAATACGAACAGCGAGCATTCTCCGTCGACTTCGATGGGCTTATCCTTGAAGGAATCTCCGTCGATGATCTGCTCAACCTTCTTGGCTGTCGGGCGCGGGAAGGAGTCGTTGATTGTGTCGAGCAGGAATGTGATTCCCCAGAGGTTTGTAGCGCAGCCGGAGAATACTGGTACGATGCTGCCGTCGATGATGCCCTGGTGGAGAGCTTCCACGGCTTCTTCCTGTGTGATTTCGGCTGTCTCGAAGAATTTGTCGAGGAGTTCTTCGCTTGTCTGAGCGAGAGCCTCGTTGAGAGTGTCGGTGTATGAGGAAGCAACGTCTTCGTCGTCGGAAGTGAAAGGAGATGCGCTTCTCTTTCCGGCTGCGTCGAACGTGTAAGCTTCACGTGTGATGAGGTTCAGGAATTTGATATCCTTGCCGTTTTTAACGGGTACGAGCAGAGGGCAGACAGCCGCGCCGAACTTGTCGTGGAGCTCGTTAAAGACCTTTTCAAAGTCTGCATCGGGGTCATCGCACTTGTTTACGAAGAATGCGCAGGGGATTTTTGATTCCTGAGCCTTATCCCATGCGATTTCCGCGCCGACTTCAACGCCTGCCTTGCCGTCGAGGGCGATTACGGCAGCGTCAGCTACACGGACAGCCGCGTCGACTTCTCCGGAAAAATCAAAAAAGCCGGGAGTGTCGATGAAGTTGATTTTAGATGTTGCCCACATTACGGGAGCCATGGAAAGAGTGAGGGAAAAGCCGCGCTTGATTTCCTCGGGGTCGTAGTCGCAGACAGTGTTGCCGGAGGTGGTCTTTCCGAGTCTTTCCGTAGCCTTTGAAAGATATAAAGCCGCTTCGGCGATAGAGGTTTTACCGGAGCCTCCGTGACCGAGCAGAACTACATTTCGTATGTTTTTTGTTGTGATTTCCGCCATTTTTGTCTCCTTATATGTAAATAGTAATTATGTTCAAATCATTTGAGGATAAAGCATCAATAAATGTGTGATTTACCGAAGCCTTACTCAGCTATTATACATCAAAAAAGAGGAGATTGCAATAGCGCGGTGCAAAATTAGAGCTGTTCCCGATGTAGTTTATTTTACTGTTTTTTTGTGCGATTTGACGAAAATACGCTGTTTTATGCCGGATTATTGCCGAAATAGACGTTTTTTCTTCAGTTTTTCTCTTTGATGAGCACTTCTTCTATCTCGCAGATATACATTTTATGGTAATCTCCGGCGGCGTAGGTGTACATCGGATACTGGTCGGTCATTTTTTCGGGACTGATGAAATCCGCGTAGAGCTTTTTCAGCTTCAGAACCAGCCGTGCCTCGTCAAACCAGACCGCGCGTCCGTCGTCGTCTTTGTCGGAAACGGGAGTGAGGGCGCATTCCTTGGCCTTGTCGACGTCGCGTCCGCTGAATTTTCCGCAGTATGCGAGAGCTTTTTTGTACTCCTCTCCGAAGAAGGACAGCGTCAGACGGGTGTTTCTCTCTGTGAAGCTGAAGGTGTGGCGCTGCGGACGGATAAATACAAACGCGACAGGCTTGCCCCAGAGGATTCCGATTCCTCCCCAGCTTGCGGTCATCGTGTTGTAGTTTTCGCCGCAGGTCAGGCTTCCGCAGCAGTCAGCCGATGTCACAAGCATCCACTCGTCGCCGATCGTGCGGAACATATTGTCGTTTAATTCCGCCGGCATGATTTTTTTGAATTCAGACATGATTTACTCCTGTAAAATAATATAAAATATTGTTTTGAAACTGTTTCTCAGAAATTTGAACCGTCAAAGCCCCATTTGTCGTACTCGCTGTATTTGACGTAGACTCTGTCGGCGGGGATGGAGCACTCCTTTTCGACGAGCGAGCAGACTTCGGCGGTCATTTTGTCATAGCTCTTTTTGCTCTGGTTTCCGAAAATCGAAATGTCTATCATGACGCACGGCTTATCCGAACCGCCAAAGAACATGGATGTATCTGGTGAGAAGCTGATCATGAGCCAGTTTTCGCTTTTTCCGGGAAAAGAAGATGAAAGCGCGTCGGCGAGCTTTGATTTCAGGGAAATCTGTTTTTCTTTTGTGAGCGAGGTATTGGTTTTGAATTCGATATACGGCATGGTGAAATCCTTTCTTTATTTTATGGTATTTTTTGTTTTTATGATAGCAGATATCGTTTTTGTTGTCAAGAGAATAGTGTCGGAAACGGAGTTTGGCGGCAAACAAAAAAATGCAAAAATGATATTGACAATCAAATTTGACAGTGATATAATTCTGTAGTACAAAAACTGAAAACGATTATCAATTTCAATTTGAGATTGAGATTAAAAGGATGGAATAATGCCGAAAACTAAATATAAAACCAAGCAGCGCGACGAAATCCTTCACTTTTTTATGGACAACGAGGATAAATGTATGACCGCGCGCGAGGTATGCTCACACGTCACCGCAGGAGAGGCCACGGTTTTCCGCGCTCTGTCCTCACTCACCGAAGAAGGGCTGCTCAAGCGTTTCAACGGCGACTCCGGCAGGGGGGAATGCGCTTATTATCAGATAAATTACTGCTCGGACAAGCATATCCACCTGAAGTGCGAAAAATGCGGGCGGCTTATCCACACGGACTGCGGTTTTATGAAAACTATCGTCGACCACTTCAGAAACGAACACGGATTTATGCTCAACTGCGGAAAAACCGTAATCTACGGACTGTGCTCCGACTGTGCAGATAAAAATTCCGGCGGAAAGGACATACAATAATGATAAAAAAATTTATTTCCGTTACGCTTGCGGTTTTGTCGCTGCTTTTGCTTACAGGATGCTCGGCAAGCGAAAACAATGACGACGGCAGGCTGAAAATTGTCGCCACAAACTTTGCCTTGTACGATTTTGCCGAAAACGTCTGCGGTGATTTGGCGAATGTGACAATGCTGCTTCCGCTTGAAACCGAGTCGCACGATTTTGAGGCTACGCTCGGAGATATCGACAAAATCGCGTCGTCGGACTTGTTCATTCACACCGGCGGCGAGAGCGAGGACTGGGTAGAGGATGTTTTTGCCTCACTTGAATCAATGAATATCTCCATAAACACAGTCTGCGCCGCCGAAATCGTTGAAACCTTTGACGAGGAAATCGTTGAGGGTATGCAGTCTGACGGCGAGGATGATGAGGAGGACTCCTTTGACGAGCACGTCTGGACTTCGATACCGAACGCAGAGGAGATAATCCGCGCCATTTCCGCCGAAGTCGCACGCCTTGAGCCGGATATCGCGGAGAAGGTCAGTCTGAGGGCAGAGGAATACATCGCGCAGCTCGACGAAATTGATGCGGAAATCATGGAGACGGTGAACACGGCGAAGCGCAGGACAATTGTAGTAGCCGACCGCTTTCCGTTCAGATATTTCGCAGAGAGATATTCGCTTGAGTATTACGCCGCCTTTTCGGGATGCACCTCAAACACCGAGCCTACGCTTTCGACGATCAATTTTCTCATCGAAAAGGTGAGGGCTGAGGAGATTCCGGCTGTGCTTACGATTGAGTTTTCCGACAAAAAATGCGCGATGGCGGTCTCTGACGAAACGGGATGCGGCATACTTGAGCTTCACTCCGCGCACAACGTCACAAAAGAAGATTTCGACGCCGGTGTGACATACGCGGATCTTATGCGCCGGAATCTTGAAGTGCTGAAAAATGCACTGAATTAACGGAAAAGAGTAATGATATGAACATTATAGAAGCCAAAGATTTAACCCTCGCATACGACGGATACATCGCCGCGGAGCACGTGAGCTTTAAGCTCGATTCGGGTGATTACCTCTGTGTAGTCGGCGAAAACGGCTCGGGAAAGAGCACGCTGCTCAAGACGGTGACGGGCGAGGTGAAGCCGGCGGGAGGAAGGCTCACGATTGAGCAGTCGGTGAGAAGCGGGGGAATCGGATATCTCCCGCAGCAGTCGAAGATACAGCGCGATTTTCCGGCGACGGTGCGCGAGGTAGTGCTCTCCGGCTGCGTGAACCGGGACAGATTCGGGCTGCACTGGAACGCGGAATCGAAAAAGCGCGCACGGGATGCGATGGAGATGATGAATCTGCTGCCGCTTGAGAAAAAATGCTTCGGCGAGCTTTCCGGCGGGCAGAGGCAGAGGACGTTACTCGCGCGGGCAATCTGCGTCTCCGACAAGCTGCTCCTTCTCGACGAACCCGTGACCGGACTTGACCCTGAGGCGGCGCATGAGATGTACTCGGCGATACGCAGAATAAACCGCGACATCGGCTGTGCCGTCATGATGGTAACTCACGACATCGGCTGCGCTGTCAGAGAGGCGGGCTCGGTTCTCTCGATGTGCAGGGGCCACTCCTTCTTCGGCTCGGTTGAAGAATACGCCCGCCACGAAAAGCACGACGAGTTAGCCGACGAGCGCTATCACCATCATTGATGTGCCGGAACGGGGGAGACGGGGGGAAACGGGACGCTTCTTGAAATGAAGCATAATGACTTCGTCATTGGCAAGAACTTCAATCGGTTGTTATCATTTCTCATTCAGTGCGTATGATATAGGAATCACTTCGGACGGGTTCTCCTGCCTCACGGGCGTGATTTCGATATCCTCGACCTCAGAAAGGGTGGAGTGAGCTCGAAATTGATTTATCAATTTATGGGACACGCCAACTCTGCTCGCGACAGCCTTATAGAACACCGTGATATAGTAACTGGCTATATAGTAATACTGACTCACGTCGTTTTATAGAGAACGTAATGATATAGTCAGCTGCGGAATTTTTATTTGAAGTTATCCGCCCAACCCCACCTCAGACTTCATATATAATTAAGAAAGCTGGATTGTACAATGACAATATCTGAAATATTTGCGTCTGAATTTCTTACAAAGGTAGTGATTCGAGCGCTCGTTGTTGGGGTGCTTGTGTCGCTTTGCTCGTCGATGCTCGGGGTAAGCCTTGTTCTGAAGAGGTACTCGATGATAGGCGACGGACTTTCGCACGTGGGATTTTTTGCGCTTGCGGTGGCTTCGGTTGCCGGCGTCGGAGCTACATATTCGATTGAGGTTTCCGTTCCGATTGTGATTCTCGCCGCGGTATTGATACTTCGGCTGTCACACAGCGACGGAAAGCTGAACGGTGACGCGGCCTGCGCGGTGGTTTCGACGGGTGCGGTGGCGATAGGTACTATTATGTACAACTTCACGGGAGGCAGGAGCGGGGACATCTGCAACTCACTGTTCGGCTCGTCGTCGGTTGTAACGATTTCGACAAAGGACATGGCAATCTCGATCGTGCTTTCGGTGCTGGTTCTGGTCTGGTTTGTGATTTTTTCAAAAAACATCTTCGCCGTGACGTTTGACGAGACCTTTGCGCACGCGGCCGGTGTCAGAACGAACCTTTTCAACCTATCCCTCGCGGTTCTCACCGGAATTACAATCGTAGTCGGAATGAAAATGATGGGCTCAATTATGATTTCCGCACTGATAGTTTTCCCCGCACTGACCGCGATGCAGCTGACAAAGAGCTTCCGCCTGACCGTGATTCTTTCGTCTGGAATATCTATAGTCTGTTTTGTGGTGGGATTTTTTGCCGCCTGCTGTCTCTCGCTTCAGACGGGAGCTGCGGTTGTGACGGTGGAGCTTGTTGTATTCGCCGCCGCATTGGTAGGAGTCAGAATCAAAGGTATGATTTACAAATCAAAGATTAAAGCCGCCTGAGAGGGAACAAATGCCGTTTTAGTGAAAAAACCGAAAAGGCAAAGAGGATTTGATTATGGATATAAAAATAGGAAAGAAAAGAACTGCCTCTCCCATGGTCAGCATTATTGTGCCGGTATATAACGCGGAAAAAACGCTTCGCAAGTGTGTCGACAGCATTCTTTCACAGGAATATGAGGATTTTGAGCTTCTTCTCATCGACGACGGAAGCGCGGACTCCTCGGGGGAGATCTGCGACGAATATGCCGCGAGTGACAACCGGGTCCGTGTGATGCACAAGAAAAATTCGGGGGTATCGGATACGCGGAATCTGGCAATCTCTCACTCGCGCGGAAAATACCTGCAGTTTGTTGACAGCGACGACTGGATTTCGCGGGAGGCCACAAAGAGATTTGTTGAAGCCGCCGAGCAGTACGGATGCGACATGGTGGTTTCGGATTTTTACCGCGTGGTTGACGGGCGAATGTCGCAGAAGGGCAATATTCCCGAGAAAGGTGTTTTTTCACTCGAGGAATACGCGGCTTATATGATGAAAAGTCCCGCGGATTTTTACTACGGAGTGCTGTGGAACAAGCTGTACCGCAGGGATATTGTTATAGATAACGGAATTCTGATGGACCCCGAAATCAAGTGGTGCGAGGATTTCATGTTCAATCTGGAATATCTGCGCCATGCAAAGGTTTTTTATGCGCTGCATTTGCCGCTTTACTACTACGTCAGGACAAACGGTTCGCTGTCGTCGCCGGGATTTTCAATTACAGCCGCTGCAAAAATCAAGCGCACTGTTTTTGACTGTTACAACGACTTTTACAAATCCGTCCTGTCCGAGGAGGAATATGAAAAAATGCGGTTCAGGGTTTACCGCTTTCTTCTGGAATCAGCGAACGACGGAAAAGTGCCGCGGCTGCGCAGAAAAGCCAAAAAGCCTCGTATTTATGTGTCCTCCGAGGGAATAGCTGCGTCGGGAGAGCTGTCCGATTTTTACATAAACGCAAAGCTCGTCGATATCCTGCTCGACCCTCTGTGTGAGAAATACGAGCTGACTCTGCGGGATTTTCATTTGATACAGTGCCTGACGGAGACCGAAAAAGACTGTGTCTGCAAGCAGGATCTCGCGGACAGGCTTTACACCACTCCGCAGAGCATTTCGCGAAGTCTTCAGAAGCTGTCATCAAGGGGATTTTTGACCGTTAAGGAGCTGCCGGCGGAGAAGGATGACAGCGAAGTCAGGAAATTCAAACGGGTTAAAATCGCCTTTTCGGATGAAATGCAGCCGGTTCTCGACGACTTGGCCCGTGTACGCAGCGAATACCGGGATGTGCGCTTTTCCGCTTTAACGGAAGACGAAAAAGAGATGTACATCCGGCTTGAACAAAAGATGAATCAGGCGGTGCGGGACACATTACTCAGGCAGCAGGGAAGCAGATAATCCGTGTGAACGAAATAAAAAGAGGGCAGTTCTTTTGACGGAAACACCCTCTTTGTGTTTTTTGAATGATTATCGGTTTATCGATTATCGGTTTATCGATTATCGATTTATCGATTATCAATTTATTGATTATCGGTCGAGCGCGTAGAAGCCGTGGTTTTTGTCGCTTCTGTGAGTCCACATTCCGCGTGTGAAATCGGGGATGTCGACGGGCGCGCCGTTGTTCTGGATGGAAATTTCGGAAAGCGGTGTTATCGCCATCCAAGCTGCGGTGTCGTAGGTGTCGATCGGAAGTACGTCGCCCGCTCTAAGCGCTTCAAAGTATGCGTCGAACACAAGCCAGTCCATGCCGCCGTGACCGCCCTTTACGCCTTCCTCCTCGAACTTTCGCCATACGGGGTGCTCCCAATCCTTGCGGTATTCACCGACATTGTTGTAGAAGCTGTGATCCCATTCGGTCGCCTTGCCGTCGAGATATACCGCGTCGCAGTCCTCGCTGAAATATCCCTTTGTGCCGCGGACGGTGAAGTTTCTTGAGTAGTTGCGGGGGAGAGTCGTGTCAAGCGTAAGTGTGATGAGCTCGCCGCCAGCGCACCTGATGTTTGTCTTGACGATATCGCCCTGTGCGAAGCGGTAGGTCTTAAGCTCGGGGTTTACCTTTTCGTTCTGCTCGGCGTATGCGTTAAGACCGAACGCTCCGGACGCCATTGACGAGAGCGAGAGCATACGGTTTCCGCGGTTTATGTCGAGAATCTTTGCTATCGGGCCGAGCTCGTGCGTGGGGTAGTTCTCACAGCAGCGGTTTTTGTAGTTGCGCAGTCTGTAGTGGCGGTTTTCCTCGCCGAATGCGATCTCGTAGCGGAGGTCGTGTCTGTATCCGCCCTCACAGTGTACCACTTTTCCGAAAAGACCCTCGCGGACCATCTTCATGACCATCATTTCGTTTCTGTCGTAGCAGCAGTTTTCGAGCATCATGCAGTGAATTCCGGTGCGCTCGTATGTATTGACAAGGGACCAGCAGTCATCGATAGAATAAGCTCCGCCGACCTCGATTGCGACCTGTTTGCCGTGATTCATCGCGTAAATTGCGGTGGGAATGTGGTTCTCCCATGCGGAGAAGGCAAAAACCACGTCGACGTCGTCCCTTTCGATGAGCTCGCGGTAGTCAGTTGTTCCAAAGACATCCCAGCCCTTTTTTTCCTTGCAATAGTCGACGGCAGCCTTGATTCTGTCCTCGTAAACATCGCATACCGCAGTGACCACTGTGTCGTCTCTCTCCGTCAGAATTCCGTGGATGTGTCCGAGTCCGCGTCCGCCCAGTCCGACCACGCCGACTCTGTATTGTTCAGCCATGTGTACCTCCATAATTATATAAATTACATCAATTTTCAG
>JBJFHS010000185.1:0-3047 GCA_051893885.1 Eubacteriales bacterium | reverse complement strand
GCATTGCGGTGTTGATAGCGTCGCAGACAAGGTCTGTGTTGAGAGCCTCGAGAATAGTTTTGCCGGGAAGAATTTCAGCAGCCATAGCCGCAGAGTGAGTCATACCGGAGCAGCCGATGGTTTCTACGAGAGCTTCCTCGATAACGCCGTCCTTGACGTTGAGGGAGAGCTTGCACGCACCCTGCTGAGGAGCGCACCAGCCGATACCGTGTGTGAAAGCGGAAATATCTTTGATTTCATAGGCCTTGACCCACTTTCCCTCTTCCGGAATCGGAGCGGGACCGTGCTTGGGACCTTTTGCAACAACACACATTTCTTCAACTTCGCGTGTGTATTCAATGCTCATTTTATTATTTCTCCTTTGCTTATTGTATGGAAATTTGCTCATCCTTTATTATATAACAAATTCCACGCAAAATCAACATTATAATGCGGAATTGCTGCTCTTTTTAAAGAAAATTTACTTTTTTTACATTGTATGTGCAGAACGCGGGATGCGGGGAACACGGTACACTTTCAAAAATGAAGCATATTGACTTTGTCATTGACAGAAAAAAATCGGGGTGGTTCGTTTATCGTGAAGTGCGTATGCTGCCGACGAAACCGCATTTCACTAAAAACAGACCACCCTGACTTATGTTCTTTGCATAATATTATTTCAGGAAAGCGAAGTGTCCTCACCGGCATCCTTCGGGAAGAACACCGAAATCCTCGTGCCCTCTCCGACCTCGCTTTTCAAATCAATTTCTCCGCCCATGTATGCCGCCGCGTGCTTCACTATCGAGAGTCCGAGTCCCGTGCCGCCGGTCTCCTTGGAATGGCTCTTGTCAACTCTGTAGAACCTCTCAAAGACTCTCGACTGGTGTTCCGGCGGGATTCCGATTCCCGTGTCTTCAACAGTCAGCCTGACTCCGCCGTCGGTTTCGTGAACCGCAACTTTGACCTCGCCGCCGTCCTTGTTGTACTTGACCGCATTTTCGCACAGGTTGTATATTATCTCGTTGTACAGCTGACGCACACCGTGTGAAACCGTTTTTTCGCCGTCCACGGTTATCTTTACACCGCGTTTGTCCGCAACCGGGCCGAGTGATTTCGCGACGGATTCAGCCATTTCGTGCAGATCAACGTCCTCCCACGTGAGAGTGGTGTTTTCGTCGAGCTGCGACAGGCGGATGATATCCTCGATGAGCGTGACAAGGCGCGATGCCTCCGAACGGATTCTTCCGATGAACTGCGGCATATCCTCCGACTTTACCAAACCGTTTTCAATCAGCTCCGCGCTGCCCATGATCGACTGAAGCGGAGTTTTCAGCTCATGCGAGACGTTTGCGGTGAACTCCCGGCGGTTTCTCTCGGCGAAAACCTTGTCGGTTACGTCGAAAATCAGGAGAACAATACCCGTTGGCTTGCCGTCAGCCTCAATTCTGCTTGCGTTGAGCTGGTATTCGCGGCCTCTGCGGCTGACTCTGATTTCGCTTCTGCCCTCTTTATACGCCTTATCGAGCATCTCACCGGTTTCGCGGCTTCTGTCAAGGGAGAGAAAATCCCTGCCGACGCATCCCTGCTCACGCTCGAAAAATTCAGCCGACGACGGTTTGATTCCCATAAAAAACGAAACCGCCGCGGGGTTTATGCTGAGGATTTCGCCGTTGTTGCTTATGAGCACAAGTCCCTCGTTCATGTTCTGCGTAACCGCTTCAAATTCGTTGCGGCTTCTGTCGAGTTCGTGCATCTGGCGTGCAATCTGTCTGTGCTGTCTCTCGATGTGGGTGAGCACCGGTGAAAGCTCGTCGTAGGTGTTGTTCTCAAGCGGCTTTTCGAGGTCAAGTGCGCTCAATGGCTCGACTATTTTTTCGGAAAGCCGGTGTGCGAGAAGTGAAGACAGTATCAGCGCGAGAATCAGAATCACGATAAGCGGCTGAAGCATACCGAAAATCAGCGCGGGAATCGTTGCATGGCTGACAGATACGCGGAGAACCGTACCGTCGGTGAGCAGTTTCGCGCAATAGATGGTCTTTTCGGTCAGTGTCGCGGAATACCTCGAGCTCTCGCCGGCTCCGGTTTTGAAGGCTTCTTTGATTTCCTCTCGCTGTGAATGGTTTTCCATATTTGCGGCATTCTCGACCGAATCGTAAATAACTTCGCCGTCAGACGCTATCCATGTGAGACGGCAGCTGTCGGCCTTCAGCCCTTCAAGATATTCAATCCCGCTGTCCTCAACTCCTTCAGCTGCAAGAGTAAGTTCGGTTCTCAGCTGATTTGTCTGCACCGCGCGGAAGTAGTCGTACAGCACACCGATAATCATCACAAGGCACGAAAGCAGTATCGCCATTGCCACTACAAATATCGAGCGGAATATTTTTTTCGTCAACGTAAACCGACCTCCATTCGATAACCGACATTCCGCACAGTCTCTATCATTTCGCCGTACTTGCCGAGCTTCTGCCTGAGCGTGCGGATGTGCATATCGACTGTTCTGGTCTCACCGACGTAGTCCGAGCCCCAGACCTCGCTGAACAGCTGCTCACGGGTGAAAACTACTCTTGGGTGTGACAAAAACAGCTTCAAAATTTCGTATTCCTTGTATGTCAGCTGAATTCTCTCGCCGTCCGCGGTTACAGTGTGCTCGTCCAGATTCACGACAAGTCCGCCGTTTTTCAAGAGATGCTGAACGGAGACAGGCTTGCATCTGCGCAGAACGGCTTTTATACGCGATACCATCTCCATCATACCGAACGGCTTCACGAGATAATCGTCCGCTCCGAGGTCAAGGCTCTGTATCTTGTCGTATTCCATGCCCTTCGCGGTTGCCATAATTACCGGAATATCCCTCGTTTCACCTGATGCCTTGAGTCTTTTCAGCACCTCGACGCCGTCCATCTCAGGGAGCATGACGTCAAGAAGTATCAGCTCCGGTTTTTCATTTTTCAGCGCGTCAAAAAAGGAAAACGCGTCCGCAAACCCCATTGTCTCGAAACCGACTGAGCGCAGCGTGTACAATTCGATATCCCTGATGCTCGCGTCGTCCTCAACACACCAGATCATGA
>JBJFHS010000184.1:0-12091 GCA_051893885.1 Eubacteriales bacterium | reverse complement strand
CTTAGAAAGGGTGGAGTGAGCTCGCAGGGACCGCTAACCCTGCTCGAGATAGCCGGATAGAATACCTCGATTTGCTAACTTAATAATAAAATAATACTGACTCACGTCGTTTTGAAGCGAACAAACAATTCAGTCAGCTGCGAAACTGAAATTTTAGTTTTTCTTCAAAATGCACGTGAGTCAGTATTTTTATAAATTTAATTTACTAAATCAAGGTATTCATTACGGCTATCTCGAGCAGGGTCTCGGCGGTCCCTGCGAGCTCACTCCACCCTTTCTGAGGTCGAGGATGTCTAAATCAACCCGCGAGGCAGGAGAACCAGTCCGAAGTGATACCGCCACCATACGCACTTCACATTAAAAGATAACCCGATTGAAGTTCTTGCCAAGCTTCTTTCAAGAAGCGTCCGCGTCCCCCCTCGCACCCTTTTCATATCCAATTACATTGACAAAATAGGTTTCGCGTGATATAATGACCATAATAAGCTGTAAGATATATAATAATAAGGATTGAAAAATGAAAAAAGATAAAGTTAAAGATCCGCGCCTTGGCATTGTGGGCGGGCAGGCAGTCCTTGAGGGCGTCATGATGAAGTCGGGGGACAAGTGCTCTCTCGCTGTCAGAACTCCCGACGGAGAGATAGCCCTGGACAACAGCACATTCACTTCACTGAGGCAGAAGCACAAGATATGCAATATTCCGATCATCCGCGGCGTGGTTTCGTTTGTGGAGCAGCTCAAGCTCTCGATGGATATGCTGACAAAATCCGCCGAGATGCAGGGGATTGACACCGAGGAGCCGGAGACAAAGTTTGAAAAATGGCTTCTCGAAAAGCTCGGAGACAAGCTCATGGGAGTCGTGACCGCAATCGGCATTGTCCTCGGACTTGCGCTCGGCGTCGGGCTGTTTCTGATGCTGCCAACCTTCGCGGCAAAGGGGCTGGACTTCCTTTTCGGCGGCCTGATCGGAAAATTCGCATTCCTCCGCTCCCTTGTCGAGGGCCTTATCCGCATGGGCATTTTCATCGGATACATCGGACTCACCGCCCTTATGCCGGATATCCGCCGGACGTACGAATACCACGGCGCGGAGCACAAATCGGTGGCGTGCTTTGAGAAGGGACTTCCGCTGACCCCCGAAAACGCCGCGAAATGCACCCGCTTCCACCCGAGATGCGGCACGAGCTTCATTTTCGTCATGCTTATCATCTCAATCGTGATAAACTCCTTCCTCTCGTGGGACAACGTCTGGATCCGCTTCGGCTCAAAGATACTCATGCTCCCGCTCGTCGTCGGCCTTGGCTTTGAGTTCATCCGATATGCCGGCAGCCACTCGAACATCTTTGTGAAAATCGTCTCCGCGCCCGGCCTGTGGATGCAGCGAATCACCACGCGCGAGCCGGATCTGACCCAGCTTGAGGTTGCGCTCACCGCTCTCGAAAACGCGATCCCGGACGAGTTCAGGGATAATAAGGAAAACGCCCCGAAGGATGACAAAAAAGAGTCGGAATAAATTGCTTCGGGCAGAGTATTTTTTGAATAATTATTTAATAAAGTGAATTTATATTGATTGTGCGATGAATATAAAAGAAACAGCTGAGCGGCTTGCCTCCGCCGGAATAAGGGACGCACTGTATGAAGCAAGACTGCTCGCAAAGCACTTCCTCTCGATTCAGATGAGCACTGTCGTCATGCTGAATGAGACAAAACTTGACTTTTTCGCCGGTTACGACGATTTCGCCGCCGCAGTTGAGAAAAGAATGACGCGATATCCGCTGCAGTACATCCTCGGCGAGTGGGAATTTTACGGCCTCCCGTTTTACGTGAACGAAAACTGCCTTATTCCGCGCGCCGACACCGAGGTCATAGCCGAAAGGGCGATTGAGGAGCTGAAAAACATCGGCGGAGATGGGATGAAAAACTATCTCGACCTGTGTACTGGCTCGGGATGTATAGCGGCGGCGGTTCTGAAGAATGTCCCGAACACTTTCGGCTACTGCGTCGACATAGACCTGGAGACCGCCAAGCTCGCCGAAAAGAACCTTGATAGGAACGAGCTCTGCGGCAGATACAGCGTAATTGTCGGCGACGCGGGGCGGGACTTGTTCGACAGTGCGACAAAATTTGACTTAATAACCGCTAACCCGCCGTATATTTCGGAGGATGAAATGCGCACACTCGAACCTGAGCTGAAGTACGAGCCGAGGATTGCGCTGACGGACTCCGGCGACGGGCTGAGCTTTTACGAAAAAATAATACGGGTGTATAAAAATCACCTGAAACCAAACGGAAAACTGATATTTGAGCACGGTTACACCCAGTCCGACGCCGTATGCAGAATCGCGACGGAGATTGGAATGGCGCCGGAGCTAATCTTCGACTACGGCAAAAGGGCGCGCGGCGCGGTGCTTCAGAGGATATATTAAGGTAAGCAGAAAATGAAAGTTATCATATGCGACACTACTCTGCGCGACGGAGAACAGACCCCCGGGGTGCATTTCGGGCCGGCGCAGAAGCTGGAGATTGCGAAAAAACTCGCGCGGTGCGGCATTGACGTGATAGAAGCCGGATTTCCCGCGTCGTCGGAGGGGGATTTTGCAGCCGTTTCCGACATAGCTAAGGCGTCCGGAGCGGGAGAGCTTGGAAAGAGTACGGTATCCGCCCTCGCACGTCTTATGAAAAGCGATATTGACAGAGCCGCCGAAGCTCTCGATGGGGCAGGACGAAAAAGACTGCACATTTTTATTGCGACGAGCGACATTCACCTCGAATATAAGCTGAAAATCACCCGGGATGAGGCGCTTTCGAGAATACGCGAGGGAGTTTCGTATTCAAAAAGCCTCGGTGTGTTCGACGAAATTGAGTTTTCCGCCGAGGACGCGACGAGAAGCGATATCGAATACCTGTCGTCTGCCATGAAAACGGCGGCTGAGTGCGGCGCGGACATACTGAATGTGCCCGACACGGTCGGATACACCACCCCCGAGGAGTTCAGAAAAATCGTCTCGCGGATAAAGAACGACACGGCGGAATACGGCTGCGCGATAAGCGTACACTGTCACAACGACCTCGGAATGGCGACTGCGAACAGTATTGCCGCTGTATGTGCCGGTGCCTCGCAGGTCGAATGTACGATAAACGGGCTCGGCGAGAGGGCTGGAAACGCGGCGATGGAGGAGATCGTGATGGCTCTGCGTGTTCGCTCTGACGTCATTCTCCGGGACGGAGAAGCACTTGAGTGCGGCGTGAACACCCGGGAGATAACGGAAACGAGCCGGCTTGTCTCCTCAATTTCAGGGGTGGCTGTCTCTCCGAACAAGGCTGTCGTCGGCACAAACGCGTTCTCACACGCAAGCGGAATCCACCAGCACGGCGTAATGAACTCGCGCCTGACTTACGAAATAATGGCGCCGGAGGACATCGGTCTGCGAGCGGGAAATATCGTTCTCGGAAAGCTGAGCGGACGCCACGCATTCATTGACAGGGTGCGCGAGCTAGGATACACGCTCAGTGAGGCGGGGTACGACGCGGCATTTGTTCGCTTCAAGGAGATAGCCGACAAGAAGGACGTTGTGGCTGACGACGACATCCGCGCGATAATCGGTGAGTATCTCGACTCCATTGAGGGGCGGTACTACCTTGAGTCGTTCCAGATTCAGTCGGGCAATAAGATGAAGTCGATGGCACTGGTCAGCCTGATAGACAAGAGGGAAAACGTGATAATCACCGAAGCCGCACCCGGGGAAGGACCTATCGACGCCTCGTTCAACGCAATTGCAAGGCTCGCGGGAGCTGAGGAAGCAGAGCTGATATCGTTCGGCATCAACGCGGTGACAGAGGGCACGGACGCTCTCGGTGAGGCAAAGGTCAAAATAAAGCTCGGCGAAGCGGTCTACACCGGACGCGGAGTTTCGACCGACGTGATCAAAGCCGCGATAAAGGCATACCTCGGCGCGATAAACAAGGCTAAGATGTGAGAACGGACAGGGAAATTGCGGGATTTATTTAATGAAGATAGAAATACCTGATACCACAGAATGCGGGAGACTGATTGATGAAGATAGAAATACCTGATACCACAGAATGTGGGAGACTTATTTAATGAAAATCGAAATACTTGACACCACATTACGTGACGGAGCACAGGGGGCGGGGGTTGAGTTTTCCTCCGACGACAGGCTGCGCGTTATTCACGAGCTTGATCTGCTCGGCGTATCATATATCGAGGCGGGAATGATAACCTCTTCTGCCGACGCTGTCTTTTTTTCCCGTCTCGGAGAGGTTCAGAAGCAGCTTGAAAACGCGAAGATATGTGTGTTCTGCCGCACCGTCAAGGCCGGAGAGAGGGCTGAGGACGACGAGCTGCTGACTCTCTGCGCTTCCGCACCTGTTCCTGCCGCAGTGATTTACGGAAAAGCCTCGCTGAGTCAGCTGACGGATGTACTCGGAGTCACGGCGGAGGAGAACCTCAGAATGATCGGGGAAAGCGTTTCCTGCCTCGTAAAATCGGGAAAAGAGGTAATTTTCGACGCGGAGCACTTCTTTGACGGCTACTCCGACAACCCAACCTACGCCACAGATGTAGTTAATACTGCGTTTTCGGCCGGCGCGTCGAGGGTCATACTCTGCGACACAAACGGAGGTATGCTACCCGACGTAATCGGTCTTATCACCCGCGCGATGAGGGAAAAATACGACAATATCGGCATACACTGCCACAACGACATGGGTATGGCGGTCTCGTGCTCTCTTTCGGCTGTTCTTGAGGGAGCCATGCAGGTTCACGGCACGATAATGGGCGTCGGAGAGAGGTGCGGCAACGCGGATTTATGCACGCTCATTCCCGTATTGCAGCTCAAGATGGGGTTTGACTGCATCGGCGGAAGAATCAGAAACCTCACCCGCGTGGCACGGAGCATAACAGACGCCGCGAATCTGACGTTTGACGAAAAATCCCCGTTTATCGGCGGCTACGCTTTCACTCACAAGGCGGGAGCGCACATCGACGGCGTAAAAAAATCCCCGCGTTCGTTTGAGCATATCTCGCCGGAGTCCGTGGGGAACAGCAGAAACATCGTCATAAGCGGTCTGTCCGGCCGTGCGGCGCTTCTTGACAAGCTCAGAGCGTATATGCCGGACGAGAATTTCACAAAGGATGACCCGCGCGTGGTCAGACTGATGGCGTCGCTCAAGGAGAGGGAAGCTCTCGGCTACGACTACGAGGACTCGGGCGCATCGTTCGCACTCCTTATCGACGAGGCTTTCGGAAACCGCAGGGAGTTTTTCAGACTGCTCAGCCTCAAGGTCATGACCGACGAAGCGGACGAATCATACGAATCAGATGACGGCGGAAGCGAAGAATTCCACTCGTCTGCGGTGATAAAAATCTCCGTCGGCGGCAGGGATGAACTGACCGCGGGAGAGGGAAACGGCCCGGTCAACGCAATAGACGAGGCTTTCCGGCGCGCGCTGATACGATTTTACCCAGAGGTGGGCAGGATGCGTCTCACCGACTACCGTGTCCGCGTGCTCGAGTCAAGGGCGACCGCGTCAAGGGTCAGGGTTGCGATAGAGTCAACCGACGGCTCAAAGGTGTGGCGTACGGTGGGTGTTTCCTCCGACGTGATAAACGCCAGCTGGCAGGCACTCCGCGATTCGGTTGAATATATGCTGAGCGAGAAATATAAAAGCTGAGATTTTCATATTATTTAACGATATTTAAAAATATACAATAGATTATAGATTCAATTAAACAAAAAAATCCGAGGTTTTACATGAGAAAAAACGTAGTTTTACTATTTGGCGGGCGTTCATCCGAGTATGAGGTTTCACTTTCCTCCGCTTCCGGCGCGCTTGAAAACATCGACGGCGAAAAATACGACGTAACGACAATCGGAATCACGCGCGAGGGAGGATTCTACCTTTACGAGGGCGATGTCTCACTCATAAGAGAGGACAGATGGCTTGATGAAGGAAAAAACTATCCCGTGTCGCTCGACCTTGCGAAGGGTGTTTTCACGGCGGATGTCGGCGGCGTCAGGAGAGAAATAAAGCCGGATGCGGTTCTTCCGATGATTCACGGCAAAAACTGCGAGGACGGCACGCTTCAGGGTATGCTCGCTCTCGCCGGAATCAAAGTCGCGGGCTGCGGATGCGCTTCATCGGCGGTCTGCATGGATAAGGAATTTACCAAAGCAATAATCAGGGATCAGACTGATATTCCGCAGGCTAAGGCGGTGACCATTCGGGCGGAGGACTACAATTCCGAGACTGCCGAGAGCTTCCGCGAAAGGTGCGAGTCGGAGCTTGGATATCCCATGTTTGTGAAACCGGCGAACGCGGGCTCGTCAGTCGGAGTATCAAAGGTGAAGTCCGCAAAAGATTTTGACAAAGCCGTGCTGAGGGCGCTTCACGAGGACGAAAAAATCCTTGTCGAGGAGTGCGTTGCCGGCTGCGAGGTCGAGGTTGCGGTGCTCGAGGAGGGCGGAAAATACTACGCCGCTCACCCCGCTGAAATCGACTCCGGCTCCGCTGAATTCTATGACTACGAAACGAAATACATAAGCGACGTCTCGTCCTTCTATCTCCCCGCGCGCATCAGTGCAGAGGAGCAGGATAAGGTTCGCGCGTATGCCCTCGAGATTTTCAAAACGCTCGGCTGCCGCGGATTTTCGCGCGTTGACTTCTTTTATGTCGGCGGCGGTGAGTTCGTTTTCAATGAAATTAACACGCTCCCGGGCTTCACACCCATTTCAATGTACCCGAAAATGATGATAAACGACGGGATTTCTTACACTGAGCTGCTGAGCCGCCTGATTGAGGGTGCTCGGTAACTCAGCCGATAAAATAAATAAGGAGAAACAGCCATGTCAATTTTGCTCAAAACCGTATCGGCGATGGAAAAATGCTTCATGGACGAGGACTTTGCCTCCAAGAGGGAAGTGACGGTAGGTTCCGCTCTTCTGGGTGAGGAGTTCTGCTTTGAGGCGATATATACAACCGACTCGCCAGATGAAACACCTCGCGGAGTCCGTAAGCTCAGCGTCATTTCCCCCCTTGCGGATCACATCAGCGTCCGTCAGGTGGAGCAGGTTCCGGTCAGATACCCGATCTACCCCAACGCAGACGACTACTACCTCCGCAAAACGCCCGGACTTTACCCGGATTTGCTGCGCGATATCGACCCGAACGGCTGCGTCTACGCGACATACGGCGAGCTCAAAGCCCTGTTTGTCACCGTAAACGTGCCCGAAACACTCGATGGCGGCGACTACCCGATAAAAATCAGCCTCTGCGCCGGAGATGAGGTTTCGGCTGAGGCGACATTTACGCTCCACGTCATCCCCGCAGTTTTGCCGAAGCAGACGATGAAGGTGACTGAGTGGTTCCACTGCGACTGCATCGCCAACTACTACGGCCTCGAATCCTTCGACGAAAAGCACTGGGAATACATAGAGAAATTCATGCGCACCGCTGTGAAAAACGGCATCAACACCATCCTCACTCCCGTGTTCACTCCCCCGCTCGACACCGCTGTCGGAGGTGAGAGACGCACAACGCAGCTCGTGGACGTTTACAGAGAAAACGGGGAGTACGCTTTCGGCTTCGACAGGCTCGAGAGGTGGGTTGAGACTGCGCTCAGAGCCGGAGTGGAATATTTTGAGATTTCTCACCTGTATACTCAGTGGGGTGTGGCTCACGCGCCTAAAATAATGGGCTACGACGGTGGAGAGTACAAGCGGCTGTTCGGATGGGAGACCGATTCTCTCTCCGATGAGTACCGCACCTTCCTGCGCACTTTCCTGACCGCATTCGTGGCTGAAATGAAGCGGCTCGGCGTGGACAAAAAGTGTATGTATCACATCTCTGACGAACCCGGCCTTCAGCATCTCGAGAACTATAAGGCGGCGAAGGCTCAGATTGCCGATATAATCGAGGGATATCCGATAATGGACGCGCTCTCCGACTTTGAATTCTATAAAACCGGCGCGTGCGACAACCCGATTCCCGCGAACAACCACATAGCTCCGTTCATTGAGGCGAATGTCGAAAACCTCTGGACATACTACTGCTGCGGTCAGGTGGTCGACGTCTCCAACCGTATGCTTGCCATGCCGTCGCAGCGCACAAGAATCATCGGAGCCCAGTTCTGGAAGTTCAGAATCGCTGGATTCTTACAGTGGGGCTACAACTTCTACAACAGCCTCGGCTCGACCCGCGCAGTTGACCCGTATCTCGTGACCGACGGAGA
The DNA here is from genome assembly GCA_051893885.1 of Eubacteriales bacterium. GTDB lineage: Bacteria > Bacillota > Clostridia > Oscillospirales > CAG-272 > UMGS1696. The sequence continues at coordinate 3,840 of JBJFHS010000184.1, read as the reverse complement.
CTATTTCTTCCCGGCAGGTGACGGTTTCGCGGTGTACCCGGGACCTGACGGAGAGCCGCTTGAGACGCTGCACATGAAGGCGTTCACTATGGCTCTGACCGACACCCGCGCGATGAACCTCGCCGAAAGCCTTGCCGGACGCGACGCGGTGATGAAGCTCGTCGACGAGAGAGGTGAGATGACGTTCTCGTCCTACACGCACGACGCCGACTTTGTGGACGCGCTCCGCGAAAAGGTGAACGCTCTGATCGAAGCCTCGATAAAGTGACAATATAAGCGGAAATTTAAGTAAAACAGAATATCTGGGAACGCCTCGGACGAAATCATCGCTGTTCGGGCGTTCTTTTGTGTGTGACAGGACTTAACAAAAGCTCAATAGGGGAACGGCTTTGCTTTTATTTTTCAAAAAAAACTCGTTCTTGCTCTCAGCGCACTTGATTTTTTTCGGCACATATAGTATAATATAATAGAATTATTGTATAAAAGAGAGGAAAGCCGTGTGAAAAATAAACTAATACTTCTCTTGACCCTTGTCGCGTGCTTTATACCGTCGATTGTAGCCTACACAAGCTATAACCAGACACAGAAAGCGCCGGTCGACGAAAAAACAGCAGTATCAATATCAATAGATGACATAAACGAAAGAAATTATACCCTTACCAAAGAGTCGGACGGGGACGAAGCCGACACAATGATAAAGTATTTCCTCGGCGTCAGGGAACACGCTCAGTCAATCGTGGCTCTTCCCGACTCGCTTATGGGTGAAAAATTCTTCAAGGTTAAAATCTCCACAAGCGTAAAAGACGAGACGTATGAATATTATTTCACTACCGATCCCGCCACCTGCTACCTCCGCGCTTCCGACGGCTCAACCTATAAAATAGCCGAGAGCGATGCAGAGATGTTTATCACAAGCGAGTACGCGGAAAGTCTGTACGGAGAGGCGTCCATGCCCACGCTTACGCTGTCACATTCATATGACATCCAGCCCGACAGTGCCGTCTGGCAGTACAAAAACTACACCGGCTCGTTTGTTGACGCAGACACGTCCGACCTGATTTTTGACCACGTCGAATCGTATGAGCTCGAGGGCGGACTTGACCTCACCTTCGATATGACGCCCGACTATTGCTCCGTCAAAATCACGGACGAGGGGGAAAATCTCCTGTTCGACGGCACGCTCGCTGATATCAGCACATATTCCATGTCTGATACGGGTCACATAACTGTCGAGGTTACGGCACGCTGGTACGAGGATCCTGCGCGCAACTTCTGCGGTGAGCTCAACTATAAGTTCTCATCGCTCGTCACTGCCCCCGCCGAATTCTACCTCGGTATTACGGAGGTTGAAGCCGGAAAGTTCACCGCGATAACTGCCCTCAACGTTACAAAACCCGAAAACATCAGGTTCTCCTCAACTATGGGAACCGACATAACTCCCGTGTTCTATAAGGCAGACGAGAGTACCGCCGTCGGACTGCTGCCGATTTCCCTCGACGTGCCGACAGGAGTTTATACAATCACGTTTGTCTACGGCGGAACCACACAGGACACGAATATCACAATAACAAACGGCGGCGCGAAAACTTCAAACGTTCAGCTTTCCGAAACCATTATCCAGACCTACCGCACGGAAGCAAATCTGTCGGCGTTCAGCAGCACGGTTGAAAAAATCACGGCATCCGGCTCGTCCACACGTTATTTTGACGGATACTTCCTCCAGGGCATCGACTCGACAGCCACACTCCTCCGCGGATTCGGCAGGGACATCTACCTCAACGGCAGCTCTACCGCTTCGTACCGCAATAACGGCGTCGATTACCGCTCGGCTGCGGGCCTTGACATCGTGGCGTGCAACGCGGGTGAGGTCGTCTACGCTTCGGCTGACTGTCTCTACGCCGGAAATATGATCGTAATCGAACACGGCTATGGGCTCAAAACGTGGTATTACAACCTCGGCTCGATCAACGTGAGCGTCGGAGATATTGTCTCGAGGGGCGATAAAATCGGAACGACCGGTCAGACGGGCTTCAGCGGAGAGGTCGGCGCACATATCGCAATGTCTGTCGGCAGCACCTTCGTATCGCCCTACGACACATGGCAGGATTCCAGTGAATACGGCAAGGTCATTATCGCTAAAATTGATGAGTAAATTTTGTGGAAAATATATAACCGAAAGTATAATCTGAACGATGATCCAATAAATTGGATGTTCCAATAGATTGAGAGTCGTGACGATTGGGAAAGCCGAGCGTTGGTCACAATAAGCCTTCGCACGGCTTTTTCAAATTACACGGATTGGGTGGAAAAATGATTAAATTTATTACAGGAAGAAGCGGCAGCGGAAAAAGTTGTATGATTGCCGACACGGTCGCGGAGCTGATAGAGAAAACCGACAAAAATGCGGTCGTGATTGTCCCCGAGCAGGAAACCGTCGTCTGGGAGAGCAGAATCGCGTCTCGCCTTCCGGCATCAGCCAACCTTCGCCTTGAGGTGACGAATTTCACGCGCCTTGCAAACTCGGTTTTCCGTGAATACGGCGGGCTTGCGGATACCGTGATCGACGACGGCTCGCGCATTCTGATTATGTGGAGGGCGATGCTCTCGGTCTGGGATGGAATGAAGGTCTACAACAATATTTCGTCGCGCGAGGACAGGAGTATCCCGATTCTGATGAGCGCCGTGGATGAGCTGAAAGAGAGTGGGATTACACCCGAGGCGGCCGAAGAAGCACTTAATAAGTTACTCGAAGCCGAGTTACTCGATGATGAACAAAATGACGAAAAAAATGTGCAGAATGACAACGAACCGAAAGGCGGGAAAGGCAAAAATTCCGCCGGACTGAGCGACAGACTGCATGACGCGGTCCTCGTTTATGCGGCTTACAACGCTCTGCTGCATGAGGACTACATCGACAGGGAGGACCTCGCAATAAAGCTCGCAGAATCGATTGCCAAAAATCCGTTTTTTGCGGGCAAGACCGTGTTCATCGACTCGTTTCTGTCGTTCACAAAGGGTCAGGAGCGAATAATCCGTGAGATAATGCGCACCGCCGATGACGTTTACATGACGTTTATGACACCGTACGCGCCGGTTAAGAAAACACATGACAAGACAAAAATTGACATTGATGAGAGCGGCGATTCTGCGGATAAGGACGAGAATTATTTTGTTGAGGATGAAATACAGTTCTGCGAAACCACGGCGGAGCTGAAAAAAATGCTGTCGCTCTGCTCTCGGCTTGGCAAAGATTGCGAGGTAGTCCGGCTTGACGAAAATCTGAGGCATCGCGGCAATCCGCAGCTTGAGCTGATTGAGCGGTATTTGTTTGATTACAGCTGCAAGCCACCGGAAAAACCGGAAATCGATGAAAATGAGTCTGAAAACGCGCAAAATGTGCAGATAATCAGGTGCCGCGATAAATATGAGGAGGCGGAGGCTTGTTCGGCGATCATAGCCAAGCTGCTGCGCGAGGGATATGAGAACCGCGATATTGCCATTGTTGCGCACGACATTACGAAATATGACGGCATTGTCGACTCTGAGCTCAGACGCCACGGACAGGATTGCTTTATTTCGCAGTCGAACGGAGTGCTCTTGAATCCCGTGATAAGGTTTGTCGAAGCCGCGCTGAGCGTTATCGCAAATGGCTGGCGCAGAGAGGACATTATTTGTCTTTTGAAAACCGGAGTAATTTCGGTCGACTCGGATGGAGAGGACGAGCTTGAGAAATTCTCGGCTGAGATTTTTGCGCAATACATCGCGGTCTGGGATATTAATTCGCGCCGGATGTACACCGGTGACGACTGGTCGATGAACCCCGCTGGATATAAAATCGGT
>JBJFHS010000183.1:0-12164 GCA_051893885.1 Eubacteriales bacterium | reverse complement strand
ACTGGTCAGCTGGCCTCGCGGGTTGATATAGCGATCCTCGACCTTAGAAAGGGTGGAGCGAGCTCGCAGGGACCGCTAACCCTGCTCGAGACAGCCGTATGGAACACCTTGATTTCGTAACTTACAATAAAGAAATACTGACTCGCGTGCATTTTGAAGAACAACTAAATTGTCAGTTTCGCAGCTGACTGAATTGTTTGTTCGCTTCAAGACGACGCGAGTCAGTATTTTTTTATTATTAAGTTACTATATCTAGGTATTCATTACGGCTATCTCGAGCAGGGTTAAGGTTGCTTGCAACCTAGCGGTCCCTGCGAGCTCGCTCAACTACTTCTAAGGTCGAGGATATCTATATTCACCCGCGAGGCCAGCTGACTCGTCCGAAGTGATTCCTATATCATACGCACTGAACGAGAAATGATAACCCCGATTGAAGTTCTTGCCAAGCTTCTTACAAGAAGCGTCCCGTTCTCCCCCGTTCCCCCCTCATGGAGCATACGTGTTTGACGCACTGTGCTCGCGAAGCTGTTTGCGGTATTCGGCGGGGGGCATTCCGAGCTGTTCTTTGAAGTTGCGGTTGAGGCTGCGCAGGGAGTTGAAGCCGCACTCGTTTGAGATTTCAAGTACGGTCATCTCGTTGTTCTGGAGCAGGTAGCACGCCTTGCTTATGCGGTACTGGTTGACGTAGTCGTTGTAGGAGATGCCGACGGACTTTTTGAAATACCGGGAAAGATAGGCGTAATCGTAGCCGGTGCTTTTCGCAAGATTTGTCAGGGCGCAGTTTTTGTTGTAGTTCTGCTCGATAAACTTGAAAATGTTGAACAGCAGAATGTTGGAGCCGGCGTTGGCCTCGCGATATGTTGCACCGGCGTCAAATTCACCGCACAGAGAGTACAGCAGCCCTTTCAGTTCAATGTTGCTTGTCTTTTTGCTGAAGGTCGAGAGCTTGTCTATGTAAAATCTGTCGGGGCGGAAATAGTTGTCGACCGGAACGGCGGAGGCGGTCATCTCGGAATACGCGCTTATCAGCTTCGGTGAAAACAGGCACAGAATGTGTTTCGAGTGTTCGCTTGTCTTCATCGAGTGTATCTGATTTGAAAAAATCATAAGCGCGTCGCCTTCGCGAAGGTCATATTTCAGTTCGTCGACTTCAACGTGCATCTCCCCCTCGGTTACACACAAAAGCTCAAAGCAGTGGTGCAGGTGGGCGGGATATTCAAAGTCAACTCCGGTCTCGATGCTGAAGTAGTCCGCAGATAGTGAATGCTTGAATTCGTAAAACATATAAATACCCGTAATATTTTTGCGCTTGATTTTTCAGATAATTCTGTTTATATTTATTATACATAAATAAGCACCGCTTTTCAAGAGAAAATTTTGTCGATGTCAAATTTTGTCTATAAAATATATCACAGATGACGCGAAATTTTCATGCGGATATTCTACAATATAACCATAAAACTATAATTTCAAATAAACTCTGAAGGAGAAATACCATGAAAGAATATTTTGCATCAATACCTTACGTAAAATATGAGGGCAGGGATTCAAAAAACCCCATGTCATTCCGCTACTATAACCCCGACGAAATTATTCTCGGAAAGCCCATGAGAGAGCACCTCAGATTCGCGATGTCATACTGGCATACGATGTGCGCTGACGGAACCGATATGTTCGGCGTCGGAACAAACGTAAAGACCTACGGCGAAACCGACCCGATGGAGCTTGCAAAGGCCAAGGCACGCGCGGCATTCGAGTTCATGGACAAGCTCTCAATCGACTACTTCTGCTTCCACGACAGAGATATCGCACCGGAGGGAAAGACCCTTGAGGAAAGCAACGCCCGCCTCGACGAAATTTCCGACCTTCTCGCAGCGCTCATGAAGGAGTACAACAAAAAGGTTCTCTGGGGCACCGCAAACTGCTTCAACAACCCGAGATATATGCACGGCGCGGGAACAGCTCCGAATGCCGACGTTTTCGCTTTTGCGGCAGCTCAGATCAAAAAGGCAATCGAAGTCACGGTAAAGCTCGGCGGAAACGGCTATGTTTACTGGGGCGGACGTGAGGGATACGAGACTCTCCTCAACACCGACATGAAGAAAGAGCTCGACAACATGGCGTTCCTCTTGAAGATCACCTCCGATTACGCGCGTTCCATCGGATTCAAGGGAGACTTCTACATCGAACCCAAGCCGAAGGAGCCCACAAAGCATCAGTACGACTTTGACGCCTCCACCGTGTGCGGATTCCTCGCAAAATACGGCCTCGACAAGGATTTCAAGCTCAATATCGAAGCCAACCACGCTACTCTTGCCGGACACACCTTCCAGCACGAGCTCACCGTCGCGAGAATCAACGGCGCATTCGGCTCGATCGACGCAAACCAGGGTGACTTGTTCCTCGGATGGGATACCGACCAGTTCCCGACAAACGTATACGAAACCGCGCTCTGTATGCTTGAGGTTATCCGTGCCGGCGGATTCACAAACGGCGGTCTCAACTTCGACGCAAAAGCACGCCGCGGCTCATACACATGGGACGACATCGCTTATTCCTATATCGCAGGTATGGATTCGTTCGCTCTCGGCTTCAGACTCGCCGTTAAGATGATTGAGGACGGCAGAATCGACGAATTTGTCGCAAACCGCTACGCAAGCTACAACGACGGCATCGGAAAGAAGATATCCGACAGAACCGCTACAATTGAAGAACTGGACGCATACGCAAAGGCTATGGGAGACGTCACCACAAACACAAGCGGCAGACAGGAATACCTTGAAAACATTATGAACAATATAATGTTCTGAGGAAAACGTGATAAGGTAAAACGAGATGAATAAACAAATCGCAAGAGAAAAGGCCGAAAAAATCGTCTCCCAGATGACGGTGGAGGAGAAGGCGTCCCAGCTGCTCTATAACTCCCCCGCAATCGAGAGACTCGGCATAAAAGAGTACAACTGGTGGAACGAGGCGTCTCACGGCGTTGCAAGATCCGGCATGGCGACAGTTTTCCCGCACGCAATCGGACTTGCCGCAACCTTCAACCCCGCGCTCATCAATTCTGTGGGAGATGCGGTTTCGACCGAAGCGAGAGCCAAATACAACAGCTCACAGGAACACGGCGACTACGATATTTACAAGGGCCTGACGTACTGGACTCCGAACATCAATATCTTCCGCGACCCGAGATGGGGCAGAGGTCAGGAGACGTTCGGCGAAGACCCGTATCTCACCGCAGTTATGGGCTCAAATTACATAAAGGGACTTCAAGGTGACGGTGAATTCCTGAAATCCGCCGCTTGTGCAAAGCATTTCGCCGTGCATTCCGGCCCCGAACCGCTCCGACACACCTTCGACGCAGAGGTAAACGACCATGACCTGTGGGAAACCTACCTTCCCGCGTTTGAATGGGCAGTAAAATCCGGAGTTGCCGGAGTTATGGGCGCGTACAACAGAACCAACGGCGAACCGTGCTGTGCAAGCAAAAAGCTCATGCAGGATATCCTGTCCGAGCAGTGGGGCTTCGACGGCTATTACACCTCCGACTGCGGCGCGATTAACGACATTTATGCTTACCACCACTACACCGATACAATTGAGGAGGCGTGCGCGATTTCTCTCAAAGCCGGATGCCACCTCAACTGCGGAAGCGCGTATTCGCACATGATGGAGGCATACGAAAGCGACCTCGTCACGGAGGAAGACATCACGGACGCGGCGGTCAGACTCTACACAATCAGAGTCCTGCTCGGCGAATTCGAGGAAAAACGCCCGTATTCCGACATCCCATTCGACAAGCTCGACTGTCAGGAGCACAGAGAACTCAACCTTGAAGCGGCGAGAGAGTGCATGGTTCTCCTCAAAAACGACGGATTCCTCCCTCTTGACCCCGCGAAAAAGCAGAAAATCGCCGTTATCGGCCCGAACGCAATGTCGCATATCGCGCTTGAAGGCAACTACAACGGCATGGCATCCGAATACATAACGCCTGCGGACGGAATCAGACGTGTGTTCGGCGGAGAAAACGTGCGCGCCGCAAAGGGCTGCAACATCTGGCTTGAGCACAGAAACGACTGCGCCGGCTTTACCAACATGATAAGCGAGGGAATTTCATACGCCGAAAACGCCGACGTTACAGTGCTCTGCCTCGGTCTCGACTGCACGATCGAAGGCGAGGAAAACGGCATGAAGAACGAGTACTTCAACAACGGCGACAAGGTCTCGCTCGGTCTCCCGAAGACTCAGATGGACCTCGCCGAAGCCGTCTGCAAGGTCTGCGACAACGTGATCATCGTCCTCATGGGCGGAAGCGCGCTCGATATCGGGGATGAACTCACCGAAAAGGCACGCGCAGTGATCGACGCATGGTATCCCGGAGCTGTCGGCGGTCTCGCAATCGCTGAACTCATCGCGGGCAAATACTCACCCTGCGGAAAACTGCCGATAACATTCTACAGTGGTAAAAATACGCTCCCCGACTTCACGGACTACAATATGACCGGCAGAACCTACCGCTACCTCACCGAAAAGCCGCTTTATCCCTTCGGCTACGGTCTGTCGTACACGAAATTTGCTTATTCCGACGCAAAGGCTGAGAGGGACGGCGAAAACTATGTCGTCAGCGTGAAGATAAAGAACGTCGGAGAGATGGACGGAATCGAAAAGGTTCAGCTTTACGCCTCCTTTGACGACTCAAGAACACCCACGCCGAACTTCCAGCTGTGCTCACTCGGTGCTGTGTCACTCAAGGCGGGTGAAGAAAAGGAAGTCAGGTTGACCGCGGACGGATTCTGGGTCAAAGCGGTGCTGTCAGACGGAACAAGAGCCGACCCCGACGGAAAGCTCGAGTTCTTCATCGGCGGACACCAGCCTGACGAAAGAAGCCGCGAACTCGGTCTTGACGACTGCGTGAGAGTTACGTTATAAGTTGCAGCCGGATGAATATGCAAAAAACAAAACGGAGTTGAATATTTGAATATGAAATACACATTAGGTATAGACGTCGGCACATCGGGCACAAAAACCGTGCTGTTCGACCAAAACGGCAGAAAAATCGCCTCGCACACCGTTGAATATCCGATGTATCAGCCGAAAAACGGATGGGCGGAGCAAAATCCCGAAGACTGGTGGAACGCGGTAGTCACAACCATAGCCGAGGTCATGAAGAAAAGCGCGGTTGACAAAGCCGACGTCGCCGGAATCGGAATCTCCGGTCAGATGCACGGCCTTGTAATGCTCGATAAAGACAACAACGTCCTCCGCCCGTCAATCATCTGGTGCGACCAGAGAACCGGCGAGGAGTGCCGCGACATCGAAAATATCATCGGACGCTCCCGTCTCATCGAGATAACCGCAAACCCCGCGCTCACCGGCTTCACCGCGTCAAAAATCATGTGGGTGAAGAAGAATGAGCCGGAGATTTACGCAAAATGCGCGCACATCCTGCTTCCGAAGGACTATATCAGACTCATGCTCACCGGCGAATACGCAACCGAGGTATCAGACGCGAGCGGTATGCAGCTTCTCGACGTTCCGAACCGCTGCTGGTCTGACGAAGTCCTTGAAAAGCTCGGAATCGACAAAAACCTGCTCGGAAAGGTATATGAATCCCCCGAAATTACGGGTTACGTAACCGAGGACGCCGCCGAAAAATGCTGTCTCGCTGCCGGCACACCTGTAGTCGGAGGAGCCGGAGACAACGCAGCAGCTGCCGTAGGTGAGGGAGTTGTGTCTGACGGACGCGCATTCACCACAATCGGAACGAGCGGAGTGGTTTTCGCGCACACCGACAATATTGAAATCGACCCGAAGGGAAGGGTACACACCTTCTGCTGCGCTGTTCCCGGGGCATGGCACGTCATGGGAGTGACACAGGCGGCGGGACTTTCTCTGCGCTGGCTCCGCGACAACATCTGCACAGAGGAAATCCGCGCGGCTGAAAAAGAGGGCGTCGACCCATATAAAATTATGGATGCAGAGGCGGCAGAATCACCGATAGGCGCGAACCGTCTTCTTTACCTGCCGTACCTCATGGGTGAGAGAACACCGCACCTCGACCCGGACTGCCGCGGAGCTTTCATCGGTCTTTCGGCTATGCACACAAGAGGAGACATGACCCGCGCCGTACTTGAGGGAGTGTGCTATTCTCTGAAGGACTGCCTCAGCGTGCTCGACGAAATGCACGTCAACCCGGACAGCATGAAAATCTGCGGCGGCGGCGGAAAGAGCAAATTCTGGCGCAAAATGCTCGCCGACGTCTACGGAATCCCCGTTACGACCATTGAGTCCGACGAAGGTCCCGCGCTCGGTGTCGCAATTCTGGCAATGGTCGGAGCCGGACTGTACCCGTCGGTCAAGGAAGCCTGCGACACTATCGTCAAGGTAAAGGACACCGTTGAAGCAGACGAGGGAAGAGTAGCCGAATACGCGAAGTTCTACAATATCTACAAGGGAATTTATTCACATCTCAGAGAGGATTTTGCTTCTCTCGCCGGACTGTGATTTATAAAACAAATTAAATAATATATTTTAAGGAGGAAAAAATGAAAAAGGTACTTATTTTTCAGGGCGGCTGGGACGGACATGAACCGCAGCTCACATCAAAGCGTTTCGCACGCCTGATGGAAGAAGAAGGATATACCGCCGAAATCTACGACACGCAGGAATGCCTCGACGACGCGGACAAGCTCTGCACCTACGACCTCATTGTCGCCTGCTGGACTATGGGTCAGCTCAGCTGGGAGAGAGTTCAGAACGTCTCCAAGGCTGTCGGACGCGGAACGGGTCTTGCGGGATGCCACGGAGGTATGTGCGACGCTTTCCGTGAAAACACCGAATGGCAGTTTATGACCGGCGGACAGTGGGTAAGCCACCCGGGCGGAGACGGAGTTGAATATACAGTCAACATCCACCACGGATCGAGCCCCATAACCGAAGGTCTTGAGGACTTCAAGGTTTGCAGCGAACATTATTATCTGCACGTCGACCCTGCTATCGAAGTGCTTGCTTCCACACGTTTCCCGCTCGTTCATTACTACCATATCTCCAACAAAATCATTGATATGCCCGTAGCATGGACAAAATACTGGGGCAACGGCAGAGTGTTCTACACCTCGCTCGGACACCACGACGACGTTTTCGACAAGTCCCCCAATGCGGAGATTCTCATGAAGCGCGGTATGCTCTGGGCTGCTGAAGGAAAGCAGTACGCAATCGACCATAACCTCACCACAGAGAGATTTGAAAACAACGCAAAGATGTATTGATTTTCGATACGGAAAGGGCTTTACAAATGAAAAAAGTTAAAATAGGATTTGTCGGAGTCGGCGCGATTTCCGGAATCTACCTTGAAAATATCACAAACAAGTTCAAAGAAATCGAAATCATCGGCGTCTGCGACCTCATCAGAGAGCGCGCTGAAAACGCTGTAAAGAGATACAACATTCCCAAGCTCTATAACGATATGTACGAGCTTTTCGCAGACCCGGAGGTTGATATCGTTCTGAACATCACCCGTCCCTACGAGCACTACGAGGTCTCAAAAGCCGCACTTCTCGCCGGAAAGCACGTTTACTCCGAAAAGCCTCTCGCCGCTTCTCTTGAGGAGGGCAAGGAGCTCGTTAAAATCGCAAAGGAAAAAGGACTCATGCTCGGCGGCGCACCGGACACATACCTCGGAGCCGGAATCCAGACCTGCCGCAAGATAATTGAGGACGGTCTCATCGGCACACCCATCGGAGGCGCGGGCTTCATGATCTGCCACGGCCACGAAACATGGCATCCGGACCCGGAATTCTACTACAAGTACGGCGGCGGCCCTATGTTCGACATGGGTCCGTACTACCTCACCGCACTTGTCAACCTCCTCGGCAACGTAAGCGAGGTTTCGGCAATGACCAAAAAGAGCTTCCCGCAGAGACTCATCACAAGCCAGCCTCACAACGGTGAGATTATCGACGTCGATGTAAACACCTACATCGCGGGAACAATGCGCTTTGAATCGGGAGCTATCGGAACTCTGTTCACTACATTTGACGTATATTATCCCGGACAGGCGAGACTTGAAGTTTACGGCTCAGAGGGCACACTCTACGTTCCAGACCCGAACGGCTTCGGAGGCCCCATCCAGCTGTTCAAGCCCGGCGAAGGCATGAAGGATATGCCGCTCCAGTTCGATAACTACGCCGACAACAGCCGCGCTCTCGGACTTGCTGACATGGCGAAGGCTCTCCAGACCGGACGCAAATTCAGATGCAACTGCGGACAGACCTACCACGTCCTCGAGATCATGGAAGGATTCACGAAGAGCGGCGACGAAAGACGTGAAGTTGCGATTGAGTCGAGATTTGAAAAGACTCCCATCATGAGAAACGACCTCGAGCTCGGCGTTCTTGAAGACTGACTTAATTGAATAAGACTGAAAAATCCGTCAGAGAGTAAGTTCTTTGACGGATTTGTTTTATGTGAGGGATTTATTTGATGGGGGAACAGCTTATTTGCTCCGGCAGAATAAATGCATAGGCAGGCGCTGACTTTTTGCGAAAATATACCGCTAATTGTTTTCAATCGGACGAAGTATGCCGAGCGGAGTACACTGACAGCTTTGACCGAGCGGATTCTGGCGGAGAAGCTCGCTATACATAGCGCGGTCAATCGACTTCACCGAGGTTCCGAGAATGGTGCAGCCGAAATCGTTTGCGTCGATTATCAGGACGGTGTTTCCGCCGAGCTGGAGAGATACCTTCATTGCGGTGTCGTCGGGGTCGTTCGGCGAGAGCACTACGTATTTGTTGTACGGCGGAAGAGTGTAGTCGCACGGGCCGTCAATAGAAGCGGCTCTGTATCCCGCGGCACGGTAGAACCACCCCTTTTTGCCGAATAGCTTTCCAATAGCCCCGATAAACGCCGCCGCCAGAATACGCACCGCACCGACCTCATTTATCGCGCACTGCATTGTCTCGGGTTTCGCAAGACCGCAGCCGTACGGTGAGCGCGTGACAAATTTTGACAGAAACGACGCCATAAATCCAGCTTTGATGTCCGAAATCCTGTATGCGCGCCCCTCTGTGCAGGCCACCATTTTCTCGCTCATGAAAATAACGTCGCCGTGACGCACAAGTGGTGTTAAAAACGTGTCGATTATATCTTCAAGCCGGTCCTCATTTGTGACAACGCTTGTGTGAACGGCATAGCACGCGAATTTCTGACCGCGGTATTCGACGAAAAGGCTTTTTCCTTCATTAATAATAAGTTTGTTGTCCATATATCAATACTCCCGATTTTTGTTTTGTCGAGTATAGCATATATGGCGGGGTAGTTTTCGATTTTTGCCCGAAGAATAATAAAATCTGCCCGATTCGGTTGTTTTTTACCGCATTCAGGCAGATTTTTGTTCGTTCAGGCAAGACTAATTTTTAGCTATAATGAGATTCTGCACAAAGCCGTCGTCTGTGAAATATGAGTTCAGAACCACGTTGCTGTACTTTTTGATGATTTTTTTCGCAATCAAGAGCCCTTTTCCCCTGCCGATTCCTTTGTCGGTCGTTCCGGCAACAATTCCGCGCTCCCTTGTCCCATCCCGCACGCTGTTTGAAATCCGCATGGATATCATTTTTTCGTCCTCGGATATCCTTATATCGACAAAACCGCGCGAGCTTTCCGCCTCCTCTGCAGCGTTGTCTATCAGTATTCCGAGAATTCTTACCACGTCGGCGGCTCCGATTCTCAGATTCATAGGAGATGACAGCTCAAAGCTCAGCCTGATGCCGCGCTCTGACACCTCACTCAGTTTGAAGTACAAAAAGGATTTCAGTCCGTCGTCACGCAGAATTTTCAGCTTGTTCTGAAGCTCACTCCGAAAAAGAGTGTCCTTGAAGATGGGAACGATGTTTTCGCGATAAAATTCCTTCATCTCGCTGTCGCCGGCGCGCTCTACAAAGCTGCCCATTGTGAGAAACAGATTTTTCACATCGTGGCGCACCTCACGCAGACTGTCGAGATTGGCCTCGAGGTTGCTGCTGTAGTCCTCCGCCGTTTTCATCTTTTCCTTAAGCGCGACGGTTTTCAAAAGAAGGCAGACGTAAATCCCCTCGACAAGAATCACCATCACCTGAAAAATCGTTTTCATCGGCGCGATATAATGGTTGTAAATTACGGAGTTGTCGTCGTGCGGAAGAAAATAGTGCAGCAGTGAAAAACAGACAAGCGTGAACGCCGCGAGAAGAAGTATGTACACCTCGAGGTCGTGGAATTTTTCCGAAACCACGTTGAAAATCTCCCTCCAGCGGTGGAATATCCGGCTGAGCAGTTTCAGCGACGCGATGAAAGCAGTGGTGAAAATCAGACCGACGAGCGAGATAAACGCGGCCTTCAGCAAAAAATCCCAGCTGTATTTCCGTGAGAGTTCGTAATAAATCGGAAGAACAAATTTTATTGCTGCGTAATACAGCTCGATTGACACCCAGCCGATGATGACGGTGAACAGCACCCCGATTCCTCCCGAGCCGATTTTTTTTGTTTTCAACGCAATAATTACGCATATATTGAGCATGAAAACGAGGAGCATAAGCGAGATGTCAAGCCGGATTACGGAAAAAGACGACATTTCGACAATCAGAATCGGGCAGAGCAGGGCACCGTCGTATGTGTCAAGCGGCGTGAGTTCGGTCAGAAGTGCGATGGCGGTGAGGAGAAGTGAGGTGAGCAAGTCGATTGCGTAAGGTGCGTTTGCGTTCCCGCCGGATAGCACGACGAAAATTGCCGCCAGCCATACAAGTGAGAGGAGTGAATATTTTATCGCTTTTCTGACAGCCATTTTTTGACCTCCGCGCGCTTTTTGAATGGGATGTACACCGAGCTTCTGTCGGACAGAATTATACTTCCGTCGCGATAGGAGACAATGTGCGCCATGTTCACGAGATATGAGCGGTGTACCCTGAGAAAGTCTTCTCCCAGCCGCTCACCCTCCGCTTCAAGTGTGCTGATAACCGTGATTACGGAGCCGGACGCAGTGTGGTATGTTATCCCGTGCGACAGGTTTTTCTCCGTTTCGAGGTATATTATGTCCGGAACGCGGAGCCTGACTTCCTCTCCTCCGACATCGAGAGTGACTGTGCGGCAGTTCTCCGTTTTTTTGCCGAGCCCTGCCGCCATTCTGATGTACCGCCCGATTCCGTCAGACAGAGCTGCGATATCCCCGCCTTTTTCGAGAAAACCGAACGGTTCCGCGCCGCTTTTGAGCACCTGCATCGCCATTTCGCTGTGATTTGTGGTGAAAACTATGCGCACATTCCTTCCTTTTTGCTTCAGAACAGACGAAATGTCGATTCCGCTCGGCATATTTCGCCCGAAATCGAGGTCGAGGAACACAAGAAAGTCCCCTTCGTCAACGAGAGCCAGAGCTTCCGCCGCAGTCTGAGCCATTCCGCACAGCATCGCATCCGGCTTTTCCTCATTTATAATATTCTGAATTATAGCGCTTTCGAGCGAGAGAAAAAATCTGTCGTCGTCGCACAGCAGTATTTTCAGCATATCGCACCCTTACAGCAAAGATTTTATATAAAAATAAACCTCGCTGCCCTTTTTGTTTGTAAATTCGTGGTCAATTTCAAAACCGAGCTTTTCGTGCAGGGCGATGCTTGCCGGATTGTTTTTGCGCACCTGAGCGACTGCAATTTTATACCCGTTATTTTTAGCATAGTCAAGCGCGGCTGCAGCTGCTTCATAGCCGAAACCACGCCTTCTGTACTCGTGCAGAATTTCGGGACCGCAGCTTATTGCGTCTTTTGTGTGTGCGTACAGGCTTACACTTCCGACAACTGTAGAATCATATGTCACCGCGAACATCTCGAAATATTTTCCCTGATAAATTTTTTTGCTCCATTCTCCGAGAAGCGCGGATATCTCCTCATCCGAGGTTGTGCCGAACAGTTTTCTGATAATCTCCGCGTCGTTTTGACTGAAATTTCTGATGTTTACCATAAATTTACCCTTAACAAACAAAGCCGGCATGACGAAAAATACCGGCTCTGTGTTTATTTGAATCAGAATGAAACGCTGACCTTTGCGTCGCTGTTTCCTGCGGGGTAGACAAAATATGTCGTCTCGCTGTCGGGTTCGTACTCGAACGGGAGGTCTGATGTAACCTTGTCTATGGTCACTTT